>JBBRSH010000023.1:0-42945 GCA_038245555.1 Pyrinomonadales bacterium
CGTATTTCTCGGTCGCGGCGTTAAAGCCAAAGCTGTCGTCGCCCTCTTTAACCTTGCCGACGACAACCGCACCTTCCTGACCAGCGTTCTGAGCGATCTGGCGAAGCGGCTCTTCGAGAGCACGTTTGACGATCGAAACGCCGATCTGTTCGTCGGTGTCGTTCGGGTCCGTCTTGAAGTTGTCGAGGACCTTTCCGGCACGCACCAGGGCAACGCCGCCGCCGGCCACGATGCCTTCCTCAACCGCCGCACGAGTTGCGTTCATAGCATCCTCGACGCGGGCCTTCTTTTCCTTCATCTCGATCTCGGTAGCGGCACCGACCTTGATCACCGCAACACCGCCGACCAATTTGGCGAGGCGTTCCTGCAGTTTTTCACGGTCATAGTCGCTGGTCGTGTCTTCGATCTGGTTGCGGATCGTTTTGATGCGTCCGTCGATCGCTTCGCCGGTTCCGGCACCTTCGACAACGGTCGTGTTGTCCTTGTCGATGGTGACCTTTTTGGCTTTGCCGAGGTCTTCGATGGTGATGGTCTCGAGCTTGATGCCGAGATCTTCGCTGATGACCTTGCCGCCCGTGAGGACCGCGATGTCTTCGAGCATTGCCTTGCGGCGATCGCCAAAGCCGGGAGCCTTAACGGCCGCGACATTCAACGTGCCGCGGAGCTTGTTCACAACCAAGGTCGCAAGGGCTTCGCCCTCGACATCCTCGGCGATGATGAGCATCGGACGGCCAAGCTTGGCAACCTGCTCCAGGATCGGCAGCAGATCACGCATGTTCGAGATCTTTTTCTCGTTGATCAGGATGAACGGCTCTTCGAGAACGGCTTCCATGCGGTCGGCGTCCGTGACGAAGTACGGCGAAAGATAGCCGCGGTCAAACTGCATGCCCTCGACAACCTCGAGCAGCGTGTCCATTGTCTTGGACTCTTCGACGGTGATGACGCCGTCTTTGCCGACCTTGTCCATCGCCTCAGCGATGATCGTGCCGATCGTCTTGTCGCCGTTGGCCGAAACCGTTCCGACCTGTGCGATCATGTCGCCAGTCACCGGCTTGGAAAGACGGGCAACCTCGGCGACGACTTCGGTCACCGCTTTTTCGATGCCGCGTTTGAGCGCCATCGGGTTAGCACCTGCCGCAACCGTGCGGACGCCTTCCTTAAAGATAGCCTGTGCGAGAACCGTCGCCGTCGTCGTGCCGTCACCGGCTACGTCGCTGGTTTTGCTGGCGACTTCGCGGACCATCTGCGCTCCCATATTCTCGAGCGTGTCTTTTAATTCGATCTCTTTGGCGACGGTAACGCCGTCCTTGGTGATCGTCGGGCTACCGAATTTTTTGTCGATAACAACGTTGCGGCCTTTCGGTCCGAGCGTGACTTTAACCGCGTCGGCCAACTGATTGACACCGCGTAAAATTGCGGAGCGTGATTCCTCTCCGTGAACTACTTGTTTTGCCATTTTCTTTTAATCTCCTAAATAAACTTGTGTGTTAAGCCCTTACTTACGTGCGGGCTTCTGCAACTAGGCGGCGGCGCCAGCGCGTGAAATGATGCCGAGGATCTCGTCTTCGCGCATGATGATGAACTCATCGCCGTCGAGTTTGATCTCGCTGCCGCTGTATTTGCCGAACAGAACGCGGTCGCCGGCTTTGACGTCCAACGCCTGACGGGTTCCGTCTTCTTTATACTTGCCCGCACCGGCGGCGATGACTTCGCCTTCTTGCGGTTTTTCTTTTGCGGTGTCCGGGATGAAAAGCCCGCCCGCGGTCTGGTTAACGTTGTCTTCGATGCGTCGGATGATGACGCGATCGTGTAGTGGTGTAATGTTTGTAGCCATAACTGATTTACTCCTTTAGAAATTACCTATTTTTAGCGATAATAATTGTTTGGGCCTGCGGCAAAGACGATTTCTTAGCACTCAGTTCCCATGAGTGCTAGTATACGGGCGTCGGCTGGTCGGTGTCAACTGTTATTCGTGGATGTGTAGAAAATCTGATGGTGATGTTGTCAAGTTTGTGAATGAATCGGCAGAAAGCACAAATATATCGAAATGGCTTTGCCTTGTGATTGGGATCTTAGGTTCTAGTTTACTTACTTATATTAAGGTAAAAGGCGTATTTGAGTCAGGGAATAACGCACATCTACTTGTGCTTATTTCGATTGTTGCAACAGCGATCGCAGCTGTCTTGTCACTTATCGTCTTGCCTCGTTGGCAGGGCGTAGTTGGGTTATTCATTGCAGTTGTCACCGCGTACTTTATTTTGTTCACACGCCTGTATGGGCTTTCATAGTTATGCATATATCCGAGATAAATATTTATCCGATCAAATCGCTGAAGGGAATCGCGATGGAGGCGGCGACCGTCGAGGAGCGCGGGCTGCGTCATGATAGGCGTTGGATGCTGACCACTCCGGAAGGCATGTTTTTTACGCAGCGTGAGTTTCCGCGAATGTCTCTGGTGGATGTTGGCGTTTCGGATGATGGGCTATGTGTGACGGCGGATAAGTTTGGGACGCTAGAGATACCGCTCGAACCGGACACGGGCGATCGGCGGCCGGTGACGATCTGGCAGAGCGTGTGCGAAGGCGAAGTTTACGGCGGTGCGTTGAACGAATGGTTTAGCGACGTGATCGGAACGGATTGCCAGCTTGTCTATATGCCGGACGATACGCGTCGGAGTATTAATCCGCGGTTTGATCGGGGTGACGAGGTAGTGAGCTTTGCGGATGGCTATCCGCTGATGGTGATTAGCGAGGCTTCGTTGGCCGATCTGAACGGGCAAGCCGGGATGCTTGCCGCTCCACTCCCGATGAACCGTTTCCGGCCGAATCTGGTCGTTTCGGGTTCCGATTCTTTTGCCGAGGACGAATGGACACGCATCAAGATCGGCGAGTCAATTTTCCGCTCGACAAAGCCCTGCGAACGCTGTGTAATTACGACCGTCGAGCAATCAAAAGGCGAATTTTCCGGAAAAGAGCCTCTAAAGACGCTCGCCGCTTATCGCATGGCAAAGGATGTCATCCCTGAGAAGTTCGAGGCGTTTGGCATGTCGGCGAACGCCGTCCTTTTTGGTCAAAACCTGATCGCGGAAAACGCCGGAGCAACTATCAGGGTCGGGGATGCCGTCGAGGTGCTGTAGAAATTGTTTTGCCGCGGATAAACGCAGATTACGCAGATATGAGTTGGTGAGTCGGATCGGCGATATCTGCTCTAATCTGCGGCTAATTTTAATCCAGTCAGGAATTCGTACGCCTGCATATAACGAGCGGTTGTTGTGGCGGCGATCTCGGGCGGCAGCGGTGGTGCAGGCTGACGCTTATCCCAATCAAGCGTTTCGAGGTATTCGCGAACAAACTGCTTGTCGAACGACGCCTGGGCACGGCCGGGCTCGTATTTATCTGCTTCCCAAAACCGTGACGAATCCGGCGTCAGGACCTCGTCGATGAGCAGAATGTTGCCCTCCGCATCAAGGCCAAACTCGAATTTGGTGTCGGCAATGATGATCCCGCGGCTCGCGGCGTATCCGCTTGCTGCCTCATAAATCGCAAGACTGGTCGATTTGAGATGAGCAGTGACTTCGTCGCCGACGATCGCGGCAAATTGCGATTCGGAAATGTTTTCGTCATGGCCCGCCGCCGCCTTGGTTGCCGGCGTGAAAAGTGGTTCCGCCAACTTATCGCATTGCTTCATCCCCGGAGGCAGGATGTGCCCGCAAACCGAGCCGGTCGCCTGATAGTCTTTCCAGCCTGAGCCTTCGAGATATCCGCGGACGACGCATTCGACTGGGAAGACTTTGGTTCGCTTGACGAGCGTCGAACGGCCACGCAGCTCCGGATGCTTTCGGATCTCCGCGGGCATTTCGTCCACGTCGGCTGTGATCAGATGATTTGGCGTGATATCGCGCAGATAGTTGAACCAAAATACCGAGATCGCTGTGAGTATCGAGCCTTTCTTTTCGATCGCGGTCGGCAAGACGCAGTCAAAAGCCGAGAGCCGGTCGGTCGCGACGAGCAGCAGCCGCCGTTCGTCAACCTCATAAACATCGCGGACCTTGCCTCGATGCAAGAGCCGAAGCCCCGTAATATCGGTTTCAAGAATTTTTGGTGCTGCCGTCATACCTCATATTATGGAAACGGCTCGCAGGAAAGCCAAGTACGACTAAGGGAAATATTATGGAATTCAACCAGCGTTAAAAATATATAAACAACGTTGAAAAACATAATGACATTTTCTCGGAAATCATGGATAATCAGAAGTGGCTCATATCCGCGTGTTGGCGACCAGCACCGCTCAAACGAATGAACCTGATTGGTATCTCGACCTGTCCTCACCAACGTATCTTTTGGAAATGAAACCCATTGCCCTCCAAACCCGCCGCCTTTCCGGGCATCTCCTTATTCTCGGAACATCAATAATCACGGTCGCGGCCCAAACGCCGCCCGGCAAGGAAGGTGCATTTATCGACGGGGCTAACGAACGCTATTGGTATACGATCGCCGCGGTAGTTGTGGTCGCCGTGATCGGAGCGGTCATAGTATTTCACCGGAGTCGTAAAGCGAATGCCATCGAGCGACACGAAAACTCGCGGCGAATACAGTCCACATATGACAACGATGAGTTTGATGAGGAAAGCGTTGACGGCGACAAGGAACTCGAATGGTTTAGAAATGCAAAAAGAGCGGCAAAGGTCGAAATAAGGATTGCCGCAGCGGACCGACGAAGAGTCGGGCGCCGTACGGCTGATAAATTAGGCCCGGATAACCATGATTCAAAAACTTTCCAGGATAAAATGAAAAAGCTCCATTTTGCTCAACTCCCGATCAATTCGCTGGTCCAGTTGACCGATGCCCGTGGATTCGAACAGCTGCCGTTGTCGTCGGACCTATCGTTGTTGAGTGCGATCGAGCAGGCCGGTGAGGAATTTGAGGAAGACGAAGCTGTTCGTGAACTCGCGGTGCGGATACTGGCGGCGTTCAGGTACCGCAACTCGGTCGAGGCCCTTTCGCAGATCGCCCTCTACGACCTTTCGTCAAACCTTCGATCAAAGGCCGTGGCGACCCTCATGGAGTTCGACCACGAGTCTGTATTCGAAACTATTTTGCTCGCCTGTGCCGATCCGACCCGTGAAGTAAGAGCGGCGGCGGCACGCGGATTATTCCGCTTGAGTTTTGACCGTGCGGAGGCGTGGAAACGTCTCATCGCGACCAAAGATGAATTTCGCATGCGCCATGCCGCGAGAGCAGCGGTCGAATCAGGTATCGTCCAAAAATCGTTTGACCGGCTGATCCACGAAGACATGCGGATCGCGTACGAGGCATTCGCGCTGGTCGGACTGCTGATAAAATCAGGCGAGACCGACGTCATATTCAAGGCTATCGTTAAGCATTCGGACGAAAGAATAAAACTCTCGCTGATCCACGTTCTGAAAGTCGTCAAGGACGAGAAATCGCTGAAACGCCTCGAGGACCTATCGAACGGCACAGCGCTGGCAGACGAACTCGCCAAAAAGGCGGCCGAGACGGTAAAAGAAATAACGCCACTCGAATTTCATTAAGAACGACGAAAAAAAAGACAATTCGGAGCTTCAAAAATTGCATTCTTTGATTTATGATCAAAGAATGCAATTTCGTCTCATGTCTGAAAATACGCCAAAGGGTGACCAGCCCGAGGCGATCGAACAACTGGTAACCGGCTTGAACGATGGCGTTAAGGACCAGGTGTTGCTGGGGATAACCGGCAGCGGCAAGACATTTACTATCGCGAACGTCATCGAAAAAACGCAGCGTCCAACGCTTGTTTTGGCTCATAACAAGACGCTTGCGGCCCAGCTTTACCAGGAGTTCAAGACTTTCTTTCCCGAGAACGCCGTCGAGTATTTTGTTTCGTATTACGACTATTACCAGCCCGAAGCGTACGTTCCTGCTTCCGACCTGTATATCGAAAAGGAAGCGACGATCAATGAAGAGATCGATCGGCTGCGGCTGTCGGCAACGCGGGCCCTGTTTGAGCGCCGCGATGTGATCGTTGTGGCGTCGGTTTCGTGTATTTACGGACTCGGCGATCCGGACGCTTATTTTGGGATGTTGGTCTTTATTGAGCCGGGTCAGAAGATCAAGCGCGAAGAGTTTTTGCAGCGGCTGGTCGAGCTTCAGTACGAGCGGGTCAATATCGACTTCGACCGCGGGGTATTTCGCGTTCGCGGCGATGTGGTCGAGTTATACCCCAGTTATCAGGACCAGGCTTACCGCATCGAATTCTGGGGCGACGAGATCGATGCGATATATACGATCGACCCGCTGCTCGGCGAGGTGATAACTAAACACGAGTCTCGCATACCGATCTATCCGAAGACACACTATGTAATGTCGAAGGCCACCATCAAGACAGCGGTCAAGACCATTAGAGAAGAGCTCGACAAACACGAAGAGTTTCTGGTCAGCGAAGGCAAGATCGTCGAGGCTCAGCGCCTGCACCAGCGGACGATGTACGACCTCGAAATGATCAAAGAAATGGGGTTTTGTCGCGGCATCGAGAATTATTCGCGGCACCTGACCGGCAAGGCTCCCGGCGAGCCGCCCCCGACGCTGCTCGATTATTTGCCGTCAAATGCACTGATGGTGATAGATGAGTCGCACCAAACGGTGCCGCAGCTGGGTGCAATGTTTAAGGGAGACCAGAGCCGCAAGGGAACTCTCGTCGAATACGGCTTCCGGTTGCCGAGTGCGAAAGACAACCGGCCGCTAAATTTTCAGGAATTCGAGGGACGTATACGGCAAACCATATATGTTTCTGCGACTCCGGGGCCGTATGAGCTGGAAAAGACGGAAGGCGAGGTTATCGAACAGATCATCAGGCCCACCGGATTGCTCGATCCTGTTGTCGAGGTGCGGCCGGTAAAGGGCCAGATCGACGACCTGTTAGAAGAATGCCGCAAACGGGCAGAGAGAAACGAACGCGTCCTGGTGACAACGCTTACCAAGCGAATGGCCGAAAACTTGAGTGAGTATTTTTCGGAAGTTGGCGTAAAGGTCAGCTACCTCCACAGCGACATACATACGCTTGAGCGAATTAAGATCCTTCGCGATCTGCGGCGTGGCGAATACGATGTGCTGGTCGGCATCAATCTTTTGCGGGAAGGGCTCGATCTGCCCGAAGTGTCGCTGGTCGCGATACTCGACGCGGATAAGGAAGGATTTCTTCGCTCGGAACGTTCACTGATCCAAACAATGGGCCGCGCAGCCCGAAATTCGGAGGGCAAGGCGATCCTCTACGCCGACAAGATCACAAGATCGATGGAATATGCGATCGGCGAAACCACCCGCCGTCGGCAGATCCAGGAAGAATACAACACTGAGCACGGCATTACCCCGACCACGATCATCAAATCGATCGACGCCTTGCTGGTCACGGCGTACGAGGCCGATTACTTTAAGATCCCGCTCGACCTCGATGCTTTTGAGGAATATTCGCCAAAACAGCTCAAGGAAACGATGCAGCAGCTCGAAATGGACATGCGTCACGCTGCGAAAGAGATGAAATTCGAGCAGGCCGCGGAAATCAGAGACCGGCTAAAATATTTGAAGGAACGGGACTTGGCAGTCCGGTAGCCGAGCGATTACGTAGTCCCGGGTAAGGTGACGTCCTATTGCTTTTTTAATTGGTAGTGAGTTCGACCATTCGAACTGTTTAGACCCTCAGAGACCCACGGAACGCTCTGGCGGCATAGTACGATTCGGCTCCATTGTGATACGTGAAGATGCGGTCAAAGCGGTAATCGCCGAAGATGGCTCCGCCGAGTTTTCTCATATCAGAGGGCGTTTTGAGCCAGCTTGAGGTTTTCGTGTCGAATCGCCCTAGCTGCTGCAACTCCCAGTATTCTTCTTCGGTTAAAAGCTCAATGCCTATCTCGGCCGCGAGGCCGACGGCGCTGTGTTTCGGTTTGTGCTCTTTTCGCGAATCGAGAGCTTCGCGGTCGTAGCATAGGCTCCTGCGACCCTTCGGGCTTTCCTCCGAACAGTCATAAAAAATATACTCGCCAGTTTTCGTATCAAGCCCGACAACATCCGGCTCGCCACCCGTCCGCTCCATCTCACCGAGAGACCATAGTTTGTCGTCATTACTGGCAAGCTTTGCCTGAACCTTTGCCCACTCAAGCCCTGCATGGCGGCCCATATTTTTCTCAAAACGCTTCATTAACGTCCCGAGAAGGTCTGCGGGTTGTTCCGGTGCCGACTCTATCTTTTCGCTCTTAATGTTTTTCATGGCGATTTATCTCAATTCAAAGTCGATATGTTCATGACTTTTGATTATTTCGACAATTATTTCTAATAAGGTTTGTCGGTTTTGTTTTTTTGCATCTTCGAGATCAGCTTTTACGAATGGAATATTCGTAAGGTGACAGGCTGTAAGCTCTGCTTCTAAGTATCTAATAGTCGCATCAAATCCGAGATCTACTTTACTTTTTATGCTATTCGACCATACAAGCTTTACTGGTTCATTATAGTCATACACCCCAAGTCTTTGCGTTCTACCTCGTAAAAGTAAATCTTATCCTCAAACAACAAATAACCTGCTCGCCCCATTGGTCCACGCGGCCTACTGTAAAATGCGGGCAGTCGAGATAGAAAATTCGCTCGCAATTTGTCCATGCCCACTCGCTAGGATGCAAGCCTTCGGCTCTCAGGCCGAAAATACCACGACACTATTGTAAGGGTCAGAAGCAGCAACGATGGAGCTAATTCGTTAAACGGGTCACTCATTATGATGTGTGAGATCGCCGCTCCGGACATAGCAAAGAAAAATCCCGCGTAGGCCCATTCTTTTGCGAGTGGAAATTTAGGAATAAGCACTGCCACAACCCCCAAAAGTTTCCAGATGCCCAGCATTGTTAGAAGATAGATCGGATATCCCAGATGTGACATTCGGTCCACATCGTCCTTCATTCTCATCAACTGTACGATCCCGGTCGAGGTCATTCCTAACGCAAGCCAGAGGGTTGCGATCCAATAGATGATTTTACGTGCCTTTGTCATAACGTTTTATTTTGATTTGCTAACGCCCCAGCTCTGACGAAGAGAAAGCACTGATCGTGACGTAGTATCCATCCGGGTCCCGTAATGAAAACTCCGATGTTCCGGTACTCGGGTTCATGGTTGGTTCCTCGTTGAACCGGTCGACGATCGTGCGAGCCCTTTCGAGTGCCATATCGAAATCATCGACGCGGAAAAACAACAGCAGCCCGTTGCCGGGAGTCGCGGTGTCCGGACTGGAAAGCGACGGATGGTCATGCTCTCCCCACTGGTGGAGGCAGAGCAGGACGGTTCCGTCCGTATCTAGGATCTGGCCCCAATAGTCATGGGCGGGCTGAGACTCAGGCAGGCCGAAGAGTGACTGGTACCAATGGAAACTGACCGGCACGTCGCGTACGCCGAGGATCGTCCATGTGCGTTTCATTTCAACTCTCCTGCGTGGCCGACTATTGCCTGCAACCGGTTATGAGCCATATTCAGGCCCTGAGCAAAGGGAAGCTGCAGCATTTGATCGCGGTCGGCGACAGATCGATAAACGATCTGCATCGTGAGTTTGCTGGTGTCGTCGTCGAGCCGTTCAAATTCGAGAAACTCCAGTTGGACCGGGAATGGCGTATTTTCCATTTCAAACGTCCGGGTAATTTTGCTGTTCGTTTCAAACTCGTGGATCGTGCCGTTAAATCCGTGTTTGTTTCCTTTTGGATCGGTTGTTTCAAACTGATACCCGCCGTGCTTTTTGCTCTCAAGTTTCAAAACTTTCGTGCCCATCCACTGCTCGACAATTTCGGGTTCAATATAGGCCTTGAAGAGTAGGTTGACCGGCAGATCGAACTCTCGCGTTATTAGCAGGTCTTGTTTGCCGTCCTCGGCCAGGATCTTTGTTTTTCGCTCCATTTTATTTCCTCAATCATAGCTAACTAATTCTTAACCGGTTTTCCCTTTGCGTTCTCTGCGACTCTGCGAGACACCGCTTTTCTAACGCAAAACGCGAAGGCCGCAAAGAAAATTCAAAAAGATAGTTATAATTTGTATCTTTTCATCACGGCTTCCAGCTTTCTAAACCGGTCATCCCACATCTCGCGAAACGGTTCAAGAAAATCAGCCACTTTTTTCATTTTGTTCGCGTTCAGGTGATAGTAGATCTCTCTGCCATTTTGTTCCTGATTGAGCAATTCGCACTCCGTAAGTATCTGTAAATGCTTTGAAACAGTAGGTCTTGCTGTGTCAAAGTTCGACGCTATAGCACCGGCACTCATTGATTGCGTTGCGACAAGAAGGAGTATCGCCCGCCGTGTCGGGTCTGCGATGGCTTGAAATACGTCGCGTCGTAAATTCATTGTGTAGTCACTTGACTACGAATATACATGAAGTCATTTGGGTACGCAACTACTTTTTTGAAAAAGTTTTTTTGGTGATTTTATCAAGCCCGGAAGTTAGGTTGGCGTACCGTACGTGGAAAGCACTGGTCGCGGATTAGGCGGTTAAATACCGATACGTTAAGATTTTTATTCGGCCGTCAAACCGCGGCCAACGCATATGCAGGTAAAGACCCAAGCCGACGAACTTAAAAACTATCTTACTGACGCCAGCAATATGCAGGGCGGGCACGCGGTGAAGTTGTTTGTTCCGGAGACTGCCGACGAGATATCGGATATCCTGCGGGAGGCTGATGCTGCGTCGACACCGGTAACCATATCGGGTGCCCGAACCGGTACGGTCGGCGGGGCGATACCGTTTGGCGGATCTGTGATCTCGCTCGAGAAATTAAATAGGATCAAGAGCATTGATCGGGACAAGAAGATCGCAATCGTTGAGCCAGGTGTCATCCTTGCCGATCTGCAAAAAGTAGTCGACGGTGAGGGGCTTTTTTATCCACCCGACCCAACGGAATGGAGTTGCCAGATCGGTGGAACGGTTGCGACGAACGCTTCGGGTGCGAGGAGTTTTAAATACGGTGCGACGCGAGAGTTTGTACAACGGCTAAAGGTGGTCCTCGCAAACGGTGATGTTGCTCATATACGGCGAGGCGAATATGTGTCGTCAGACGTTGGCAGAATCGCGGTAAAGACAGAACAGGGAAGTGTTATCGAGGTAAAAGTGCCGACCTATTTGCGGCCGAACGTTCGCAAGAACGTAAGTGGATATTTTAGTGGCGAGCCACTCGATGCGATCGATCTGTTTATCGGCAGCGAAGGCACGCTTGGCCTGATCGCCGAGGTCGAACTTTCTCTCCTGCCAAAGCCACAGGGGTTTTTTAGCGGGATCGTGTTCTTTCAGAAAGAAAATGATCTGTTGGCGTTCGTGGATGAGGCGAGACACCTGTCGTTTGCCGCGCGAAAGAACCAGGTCGCTGCGGCTCCCGGTATTGACATTGATGCAACGTTGATCGAGTACTTCGACGACGAGGCTTTGAGGTTCATATCCGAGAAGTTTCCCGAAACGCCCTCGGGAATGGCTGGCGCGATATTCTTTGAACAGGAAACTACTGCTGAAAACGAGGACGACCTGATGGAGCGGTGGAATCGATTGCTTGAATCTCATCTGGCGGATCTCGACCGGTCGTGGTTTACGACGAATGATCAGGATCGAGAAAAAATGCGGGCTTTCCGACACGCTTTGCCGGTCACGGTCAACGAGCGGATCTCGAAATACAAACAGCGAAAGGTTGGGACGGATATGGCTGTTCCCGATGACGCTTTCCATTCGTTCTTGCGATTTTACAAAGAAACGCTCGACGCAAGCGGGCTTGAATATGTGATCTTTGGGCACATCGGCGACTGTCATCTGCACGCGAATATGATCCCGAAAAACGAGGCCGAAGCCGAATCGGCCCGCCACATTTACGGACGCTGCGTCGCTCAGGCAATAATGCTTGGCGGAACGGTTTCTGCGGAGCATGGGATCGGTAAACTGAAAAGAAAGTATCTGTCAGCGATGATGGGCGAACGGTATCTTAATGAAATGGCGGAGATCAAACGTGCATTGGACCCGAATGGCATTCTCGGCCGCGGCAATGTGTTTGACGAGAGTTACTTGTACGACAAACTTTAGTTTGTAGGGTTCATTCGCGAGCAACAAACGAGGATTGTTGGACATACAATTATGATAAAAGCAATTTTGATGGATTTTAACGGCGTCATCATTGATGATGAGTCGATCCAGATGCGTCTATACAGTGAGATCCTCGCGAAAGACGGCATCGAGATGACGGAGGAGAAATATCTCGCGTCGCTCGGCATGGACGATACGACCTTTGTCCGGACGGCGTTTACGCGTGAAGGAAAAACGTGCACTCCGTCAAAGATCGATGAGATTATCACCGCTAAATCGGAAAAGTGGTTCGAACTGTGTGAAACCGAGCTGCCGCTCGTCGATGGGATCCAGAATTTTGTCAAGAAAATGTCAGAGGAATTCTGCCTCGGGATCGTGAGCATGGCTCCGCGCGGCGAGATCGAATTTGCACTTGAAAAGGGCGATATGGCGAGCTGTTTTTCGACTATTGTAAGCGGCGGCGACGTTGTAGATTGCAAGCCCGACCCGGCCTGCTATCGACTGGGTTTTAATAAGGTCGACTCCTATCGTATCTCCCTCGGACGCTCGCCAATGACACACAATGAGTGCCTGGTGATTGAAGATTCGCCTCCCGGCGTGGTCGCAGCCCGCGGAGCCGGATTGCAGGCACTGGGCGTGACGGGAACGGTTTCGGCTGACAAACTGCGAGCGGCCGGTGCTGGCGCAGTTGCGAGCGACCTTCGTGACTGGATGCCGGACTCGATCCGTCGAGTTTTCAACTAATGCTAATATCTCAGCCGCACCGGCGGACCTCGAAAATATGTCAGATCTATTCATAGACAAAGAGCGAGCAGAGAACGATCTACTCGCGGCGGCCGCGTTTATTGGCGAACGGATAAAAAGCAGCGACGGACACGCCGAGGCAATGAAGTCGATCCTGCCGTTGTATCTCGATCGGGGTGATGTCGATCTCGCCGCGGAACTCGCGAATTCGGTTGACGACCCATTTTCCCGTGACAAATTACTGACCCTCGTCGCAGAAAAATGTGCCGCGATCGACGATATCGATTATGCCGTACAACTCGCCGATTCGATCGAGGATCTGGGAATACAAGGGCAGGCGATGGAGCGGATCGCCCTTATTCGAGCGGGAAAGGGGGACCTCGAAAAAGCGCGGGAGATCGCAGAAACGATGCCGCACCCGGATTTCGTCATGGCCGGGATCGCCGTGAGGGAAGCGGCGGATGGAGACGAAGACGCCGCGCGGAAAACTCTGGACGAAATCGACTTTCCTTCTGCGGAGGTTTCGGCCCAGCAGCAGATCGCCGCAACGTTGATCGCGACCGGCGAAGGTGAAAAGGCAGTGGCTTGGCTGGACTCGGCCGTGGACGCGGCAGTTGCCATCGAACACGCGGAGGAGCGTATCAGGGCCATTTGCGATCTGGGCAATTTATATATTGAGGCAAAGAGAAAGGATAAGGCGGTAGCCACCTTCGACATTGCGCGAAATCATGCCGAACAGCTTGATAATACCCATCGCGACTTTTTCCTCGGTACATGTGCGATCGGATTTTTACATTCGGGCAGCAAGGAGTTTGCGGACCGAACGCTCGACCTCGTTATGGACAAAACGCAGATGTCGTCGGCATTATTGGTCTTTTCCCGCGACTCATGGAAAAATGGTTCAAAAGAGGAGGCACTCGATACCCTCGAAGAGGCCCACGCGATCCTTAGGTCACAGCGCGATACCGAAACTCGCGACAGCCGCGCGCGAAATCGTTTGCTGACAACGATCGCCACACAATTTGCCGGTTACGTAAAGACCGAAAAAGCGATCGATATCGCACATGAAAACCCGGATCCGGCGGAAGAATCGTCCGCACTGGCGCAGATCGCCCAGATCCTCGTTATGCAAAACGAGGACGAACTGGCACGCAAAACGGTTGATGAAATAGACGAGGACTCCGATCGGCTTTTCGCGTTGATCGGTTTCGCCGACGCGAAAATGGAGGCCGGAGATCACGAATCGTCGTTCCAACTTGTTTCTGAAGCCGCGACTATGGCCGATGCCATTCCGCAACTCGCGACGCGGTCGAACGCCTTGAACGAGATCGCCACGCGACTCGCAAAATTGGGCAAAACGGACGAGGCAAGAAAATTGTGCCTCGAAAATCTGGCGGCGATCACTGAGGTCAGGGACTCCAGCAGTCAAGCCGTTCTGCTCGCAAATATTTCCTCAGTCTCAGACAGTTATGAGCTGAATTTGATCGATTCTTCGCGCGAGGCGATCGGTCAGATCGTAGGGAAGCAGCTCTAAAACTCTTCTCAAAAAACGTCGTTTCGGACCAGGTCGGCGAAAGTGTCCCGCTTTCGGATCAATTCAGGCTCACCATTTTCGCGAATAAGCACGACTGCCGGTAGAAACCTGCCGTTATATTGCGATGCCTGGGCGAGCGAGTATGCTCCACAGTTGAGCAAGGCGAGGATATTGCCCGGTTCGAGATCCTTGGGTAACCCGCGGTGTTCGGGCAAACGACCCTCGCCCTCGATGTCAAAGTAAACGTCGCCGCCGTCGCACAATGGGCCGGCCAGTTTGTACGGGAACGTATGATCGTCATTGGCGCGTTCTGCGGATACAAGGTGGTAGTACCATTTATAAGTTTCCATCGACAGAAGTATATTGAAACCGGCGTCGGTCAATATCCAGTGGTCGGTGGGCAGCGACTGTTGGCCAACTGCTGAGAATTCTCCGGCACAAGGACGCTCTTTAAAATTGTGAACCGTCGTCAGGCAAATGCCGGAGTCAGCGATAATGCTTCGACCCGGCTCCAGGAGGAGGGTCATGTTTTCGAAAAGATGAGATTCTTCCGCTGAACCTACGGACTCGCGGATCGAGTGCCACGCCGCCGAGATGGCATCAGCCGGCTCGAAATCGGCTTCGAACATTGTTCGCTGCTCATCAGGAAATAACGAGTCACCCGAGCGATCACGTAGGTAGTTGACCGGGAAGCCGCCTCCGAGATTGATGTGTTTCAACACAATTCCGGTTTCGTCGTAAATACGTTTGAGGACCGCGTAGAGAGATTCGAGGGCTGCCGTATAAACCACCGGATCGGGATTTTGCGATCCAATATGTAGATGAATTCCGCAAATATCGATATGCGGCGAATCCTTGTAAGTGCGAAACGCGGAGTATGCTTCGTTCGGCATCATGCCGAATTTTGAGGTCAATAGGGCGGTCTGCAGGCCCGAGTGTGTACCGCTCTCGATCTCGGGAACAAGGCGGAGGCTGACGTTTGCACGTTTGTTCAAACGCTTTGCCGTTTCTTCGATCAGCGACAACTCGTAAATAGAGTCCGCCTGGATCGCATAGATGTCTGCGTTGATCGCATTTTCGAGTTCCCAGGCTTCCTTGCTAGTGCCGTTAAAAATGATCTGGTCGCCGGTGAATCCGGCCTCAAGTGCCTTCCACAATTCGCCGCCCGAATTGACTTCGAGGTCCGCTCCCGCCTCTCTGACCGTTCGAAGAAT
This sequence comes from Pyrinomonadales bacterium, assembly GCA_038245555.1. Lineage (GTDB taxonomy): Bacteria > Acidobacteriota > Blastocatellia > Pyrinomonadales > Pyrinomonadaceae > OLB17. Next base: position 15,570 of record JBBRSH010000023.1, read on the forward strand.
AGCCATCGTCGACATCGCTTTAGCCGCGTAACAGAGCTTTAGCGGGCGATCAATAACCTCGGCAACCTTTTTGAGACGTTCAATATTGTGTCGGATCCGCCTTTCGCTAAATACGAAAAGCGGAGTGCCATATTCTTTTGCCAGGTCGACGGCCGAAACTCCATCAATGTGAAGTTGATCGTTGCGGATGTCGAGAAAATTCTCTATCTCCCATGCTTGAGTCATAATCAAATAATTCGAAAGACAGATAAACAGAGATGAAGCCAAATGGCAACAACGATAAGATCCGTGTCGATCCATGTCTTTATGTGGTTTCGGCCCACTATTTTTTTAGTAATTGGATCCCGGTTCCGCGAGGATAAAGGCCAGGGAGCGAGATCGGCAAACGGCCGGTGATGTCCTGCAATCCAAATAGTGCCCTTGCCGAACCTTTCTGCAGGCTGGGCATATCACCGTAGGCGACCATGTAAGTTTTCATTTGCGGAAACGCACCCAGAATATATGGATTTCCATAGGCAACACCGATCACAGTTTTATTTGCGGCCATCAATTCCCGCAAAATCCTGGCACCTTCGTCGGGGAGCCCGACACTGTTTTTAGCACCCGAGCGTACCCGTCCGTACATTGCCGCAATGACAATATCAGCGCCTCTCACTGCGTCGCGAGCGGCCTTTACCTGGTCAGCTGATGAATTGTCCTGAAGCAGTGCGGAAGTGAATCTAACGCCATTTGCTCGCAGCTCGCGAGACAGACTGCCGATGGTCGATTCACTATCAAAACCATTTGAAATACCAAGAATGCAGATCTTTTTGCTACGGTCGATCGGTATCGCGTGTGCGTCATCGCGGACGAGCGTGATCGCTTTTTCGCCTATCTCGTCAGCCAAAATTCCGACATCCTTTGAAGAGACAATGCGATCGATCTGGTCGAGCGGTGTGATCTTATTCTTGAATAGTCCGACCTGATATTTCCAGGCGAGGATCTTGCGAACAGACTCGTCAAGACGTGCCGTGGTAATGCGGCCGGATTTCACGGCTTCGACCATGCCGGCCAACATCGCTTCGGTGTCGGCAGGTTTTTCGAGTATGTCGGCTCCCGCGAGGAACGCCCGTACACCTGCCTCCTTCTGGTCGAAATACAGCGTTAAACCGCTCATTCCCATTGCGTCGGTGACTATGAGCCCCTTAAATCCCAGCTCTTTGCGAAGTATTTGTGTTTGCACTACATGCGATAGCGTGGCAGGGATCGTTGCTTTTAGATCGACGATCTCGGCACCCTCTTCGGCATCGACACGAAGCGGCTTTTTGATCGGTTTGATCTCGGTCGGATCGATCTGCGGCAGTCCGATGTGGGCGATCATTATCGAACCGATACCGGCGGCAATAACCTGTTTGAAAGGAATAAGCTCCGTTTTGTCGAGGCTCTCGCGTGAATGATCTATCATCGGTAAGCCGCGGTGTGAGTCGACATTGGTGTCGCCGTGGCCGGGAAAATGCTTGGCGGTCGCGAGAACACCCTGGCTTTGCAGTCCCTCCGTAAATGCTACGCCAAAACGCCCGACTGCTTCCGGGTCCTCGCCAAAGCTGCGCACATTGATCACCGGATTATCGGCGTTGTTGTTGACGTCCATTACCGGAGCGTAGACGTGCTGGATGCCCAACGCCTTTGCTTCCCGTCCCGTTACGATACCGATCCGTCGAGCGTATTCCGGATTGCCGGTCGCACCGACGGCCATGTTCCACGGGAAATTTGTCGCGTCTCCAAAACGCATCCCGATACCCGTCTCAGCATCCACCGAGATCAGCAAAGGGACCCTTGCGTTTTCCTGCATCCGGTTTACGAGCTGTACGGTTTCATAGATCGGAGCACCAAACAGGATGATGCCGCCGACCTTGTTGTCGACGACATCATGCTTTATTGCCTGAAAAAAGTCGCTGTCCTGATTCGCAAATTTGGCGTTGATGCCGATGTGAATCACCTGCCCGACCTTTTCCTCGACGGTCATTTTCTTGAGCTGTTTATCGGCTGATTTCCAGGCATTGTTTGACGGTTCGAGGCGTGAGGAATTAGACGCGGTTTGGCTCACGACACCCGTAGAGGAGCTGAGAAGAATCGAAATAATAATAGCTATATTTGTGAATACTTTCATCTTAGGATTCGTCCGCGGCCGACACTAATTCTCCTTTTTTCGGCGGCCCGGCAACTGCACTGACAACATAGCCAACCGAAAAACACACTACCGTTCCCGTCAAAACGTACCAGGTCCATGCGAGCTCGGTGTAAAATTTGATGCAAGTCATGACGGCAATGGACGAGATCATTCCGACGACCACGCCGATCGAGTTTGCCCGTTTTGTCACGACGCCGAGCAGAAACGCTCCTAACATAGTGCCGTAAACAAGCGACGCGATCGTTAATCCAACCGTAAATACTGAGCCCCATCCGCGTGCCATGATCGCGATGAATATCAGGATAACGCCCCACGCGGCGGTTAGCCAACGCGAGAGTTTTAGCAGGGATTCGTCGCTCGCGTTTGGATTGACGAGAGGTTTGTAAAAATCGATGACCGTTGTTGACGCCAGGGAATTGAGCGAACCGCTCAGGTTAGACATGGCCGCAGCGAAGATCGCGGCAATAACGAGTCCCGATATCCCGTGCGGCAGGCGTTCGACGATAAACTTGGGAAATATCTCGTCGTTGCTGGTTATCGCTGTCGAGAGCGGGAAGAATTTGTAGTAGGCGAAAAGCATCACGCCGATCGTGAGAAACAGTATGAACTGAAACATCACAACAAAGCCGCTCAGGATCAAGGCTTTCTTACTGTCGTTTTCATTCTTGCAGGTCAAAAGGCGTTGAACCAAAAGCTGGTCAGTTCCGTGCGAAGCCATTGTCAAAAACGTTCCGCCAAGAATGCCGGCCCAGAATGTGAACGGCAAATTAAGCGAAAAGTCGAAAGATACGAGCTGAAATTTGCCCGCCGCCGCACCTGTCGCATATATCTCGCCCCATCCGCCCGGCACCAGCGTTACAAGCATATACGCCGCAACGAGCGAGCCGCCGATATAGATGATGAGCTGTATCAGATCGGTCCAGATGACGGCCGCGATGCCGCCCTCAAATGTATAAATGAGGGTCAAAACGCCAACGATAACGATCGACCACAAAGTCAGATTTGGAAAATCGGGCAGGGACGTTCCGAGCACTGCCGTCAACACAATAGATGCCGCGTAGATCCTGACGCCCTCGGCCAGCGCCCGCATTATCAGAAAAAGCGAGGCCGCGAAATTTTTGACAGCGATGCCAAATCGATTTTCGAGCAGCGTGTATGCCGTCATCAGGTCACCCTTAAAATACGCGGGAATAAATAAAAAACTGATGATAAAACGAGCGATGACATAGCCGACCACCACCTGCAAATACGTGTAGTTGCCGCCTTGCTCAGGGTGCGCAAAATTGGCATACGCGATCGCCGGAACGCCGATCAGCGTCAGCGTGCTCGTCTCGGTCGCCACGATCGACAGGCTGATGACGACCCAATTGATGTTCTTGGCGCCAACAAAATAGTCCTTGACCGTCTTTTGCGATTTCCGAAACAGCACGCCGAAAACCGTAATGCCTATCAGGTAAATTGCGAGTACCGCATAATCAAGTGCTGAAAATCCCATGATTTATTTTCCCCTTATTACCAAAGCCATACATGTTCCAGCTTCACATTGACGCTAAGGTCCGTCTGTTTGACCGAGGCAAGGTCAGAACGATAGCGTTTGCCGTTTTTCTGAATCGTGATCGTAGTCTTTCGCGGATCGAATCCCGCCGGAAGCCCGTAGAAGTAGTTATTGCGTGCGTGTTTGCCAGGTTCTACCCGCTCGGGTAATTCCTTGCCGTCGATCTCAGCGCGATCTACATTTGTCTTAATATACTGAAAGCCGCAATTGCGATGACCACCCACGCCTTCGGCTGTGATCTCTGAGAAAACGACCTCGGCAGAGCTGCCATTCATCTCGGTCTTGTAAAACGCCGAGTAGCCGCAATCGCCCCAATCGGAATTAACCCAGGTCGAACAAGACAGAGACGATATGCCGACCACGAGAATCGCCGTTAACACCGCAATTCGGCATTTTCGGCTCTGGGTTGCGCCGGCGCTATTCATTGTTCGGACTTCGCTCACCTTTATTTCTCATCTCTATCGCTGCACGAATGGAAAAGTCTGATTCCTTCAGTAATGCCTCGGCAAGATCGCTGTCCTTGATCCCAGTTTCCGTCATCAAGATACGCACCGCACGGTCTTTAAGTTTTTCGTTCCCGGCACGCACGTTGTTCATTCGATTGCCGTGGACGTAGCCAAGCTTGATCATCGCGACGGTCGAGATCATGTTGAGCACCATCTTTTGCGCGGTGCCGGATTTCATGCGCGTCGAGCCCGTGATCGCCTCGGGGCCGACGACCGGGACGATGGCGACATCAACAGCCTTAGTGATCGCCGAATCTGGAACGCAGGCAATACACGCCGTAAAGCACCCGATCGATCTTGCAAATTCAACGGCTCCGATAGTATAAGGTGTGCGGCCCGAAGCGGCTATTCCGATGACGGCATCTTTGGCGTTGAGGCCCCGCTGCTTTATGTCTTCGACCCCGGCCTCGCGGTTGTCCTCGCTGGATTCTGTTGCCTTGTAAAGAGCATCGTAACCGCCTGCGATCACGCCTTGGACCAGGTCGTATGAAACGCCGAAAGTCGGCGGAATCTCGGATGCATCAAGAACGCCGAGCCTGCCGCTTGTTCCGGTTCCAACATAAAATAGTCTGCCGCCGTTTTGCATCCGTTCGACGATCTTTTCTATTGCGGCGGTGATTTCAGGAAGAACTTTCTCAACGGTTGACGCGACCGTTCTGTCTTCCGCGTTGATCAATTCAACGGCCTTGAGTGTCGAGACCTTGTCGATCTTACCGGTTGCGGGGTTATCTTGTTCAGTTACAGGGAGCATTAGTATAACGAAAATGGAAATTCAACTTGGCGAAATACGGTTATCGCCTTACCGAATTTCATTGCCGGCCTAAACCTAATTTTTTCAGCGGCCTTAAGGGATTCGTCAGTTCGATTCTTAGTCATGCCTTTTACAACAAAGATTCTCCCGATCTTACGTGACGAAAGAAATTCGATTCTCAGAATTACTGTACCTTGGGAACAATCCTGGCCATCACCACCCGACGGTCGAGGCTTGTAACGAATCTTTACGTTTTTATCAAAGGATGGATTGGCCGCTGGACCTTGCTGACCAAAAGACACGGCTGTGCAAGCACTCACGATCGACAATAATAGGAAAAAGAGCTTCATGCTTATTACTTATCGGCATGCTGAAAAGCCATTAATGCCGCAGCGTGCGACGGCGGCATATAAGGATCGGCAAGGCTTGCTTTTGGTGCGACTTTGGCGATCACTTCCTTCATTGGGTCCGTCAGCAGTCGGCCGGCGTTGAAAATGCTGCCGACGCATCCGATGGGGATGTCCCGGTCCTGGAGACCCAACTTTTTAATAACTGCAACCGCCGCGTTTCCCAGTTCGCGGCCGGCATCGGTCAATATCTCGATCGCGATCTTATCACCGTCAAGGGCGGTTTCCACCACGAGTTTGGCAAATCCGGCGATGCGGCTATTGTCCATATTCGGTGCGTAGATCGCTCCTATCAGGTTCTCCACGTTGGATGCACGAAAATACTCGGCTGCCCGCTCACTCAATTTTGTCATTTCGCCGCGGCCATCGGAGGCCTTGGCAACCAGGTGCAGGGCCTCGCCCGCGATGCCGCGTCCGCCGCCTTCATCGCCCGCAACTGGACCCCAACCGCCGGCGATCACCTTTTCGCCCAGATCATCGATGCCAATGCAGATCGATCCGGTGCCGGCAATGACAACCAAACCGGCTTTTCCAAGAGTCGTCCCGTACAATGCGATATCGGCGTCCGTGGTGACGTACGTTTTCTTTATCCGGTATCGAGTGACAAAGCTATCATGAACACGTTCGCGAATATCCCGTCGACGCACTCCCGCGAGGCCGAGCGTCACCGAGACAATGTCACCGCGGGAAATGCCGCCGGTGTCGCATGCCGAATCGATCGCCTTCGTGATGTTCGCAACCGCGGTCTCGACACCGACGCGAAGCGGGTTTGACGGGCCGCCGTCACCCTCCGCCTCGATCTCTCCCACCTCGTTCATGAGAGCAATGTTGGTCTTTGTTCCGCCGCCGTCGACGCCGAGGTAAAAGCGGTATGATCTGCGGCCGGCGCCGGATTCTGTTTTGGTTTTCGGCATAACAAAACGGCCCGAGTATTGTAAAACCATCTATATTCTTTGCGATACTTGACATATAATCAAATTTAACGGATTTTATGTAGTCAATAAGAGATTCTAATCGCACTCCGAGGAGCAGAAGCTATGGAGATAAGACAGCTTAAGGCTTTTCTCGCCATCGCCGAGGCCAAGACGTTCACGGCCGGGGCAAGGCGGGTTAATGTGACGCAGGCGGCCATTTCAATGCAGATCCGACAGCTCGAGGACGAGGTCGGCCTGCCGCTGTTTACGCGGACGCCTCGACGCGTGATCATGACCGAGGCGGGCGAGCATCTCCTCGACCGAGCGAGAAAGATCCTTCGTGAGCATGACTCGGCGCTAGCCGAGATCGCCGAACTTGGCGGTGCCGAACACGGCCGTCTGCGGATCGGATCAGCGTCGGCCATGTTTACCACGCTTCAGCTGCCGACCATTCTTCAAGGGCTGCGAAGGACATTTGCAAATTCGGCCCTGAGTGTCAGCTCCGGAACGAGCCAAACGCTCGTCGACAAGATCATGCACGGCGAGATCGACATCGCATTCGTCTCGATGCCGGTCGAGAATTCGAGCATCACGACCGACCTGTTATTTAGCGATGAGATCGTCGCGATCGCTCATCCGAAACATCCGATGGCCATCGAGCGGTTCATTTCCGCGGCTGCTCTCGCTGGCGAAGACCTTATCCTCGGTGAACGCGGCGGCAATACGCGGCGGATGATCGACGATTTTTTCAACGCGGCGAACGTCCGGCCAAATGTCGTAATGGAGCTATCGCGACAGGAGGCGATCAATCAAATGGTCGAGAACCGGCTCGGCGTCGGCATCGCTGGTGCCAAGACGGTTTCGCCGGAGATCCGCGAAGGACGCCTTGTATCGTGGATGATCGAAGGCGCCGAGATCAAATGGGAACTCGGCCTCGCACGGCTTCGCGGTGGTTATTACTCGCCCATTGCGAAGGATTTTGTCCGCCTCTGTAAAGAGAGTTTTGTCGTCCGCGAGAAAGAGTTGAAGGCCAAGAGATAATCAACCACAGATAAACACAGATGAACACGGATAGGAATGTCCTCGCAATGAATGGTGTCGGCCGGACTTCGGCTGACCGACGTAGAATCGCCTTATTTATCGGCCTTTTTATCTGTGTCTATCTGTGTTCATCTGTGGTTAAAACCTCTTGTCAGGGCTTGCCGGTTGCGGCTCCTCAAACCGTCGGGATGAACGCCGCCAAGCTCAATCAGATAGATGCTCTCGTCGCGGACGCGATCAAGGACAAAAAGCTGCCTGGTGCGGTCGTGCTCGTCGGACACAAAGGCAAGATCGTTTTTCGCAAGGCGTACGGCAACCGCTCGCTCGTTCCGACCGTCGAGCCGATGACGGTCGATACGATCTTTGACCTCGCCTCACTCACAAAAGTCGTCGCCACGACGACCTCTATCATGATCCTCGTCGAACGAGGAAAGCTGAGACTCAGCGATACCATCGGAATGTATATTCCGGACATCGACGACGCTCAAGCCAAACGCGTAACGATCCAGCAGCTTCTAACTCACACCTCCGGCTACGCTCCGGATTTCGACCTCAAAGAAAAATGGACCGGCCGCGATGGCATGCTTGCGGCTCTGAAAAAAGAAAAGCTACGGACACCGCCCGGGACGAAGTTTGTTTACTCGGATATTGAGTTTATTGTGCTTGGTGAGATTGTGACCCGGGTCGGCGAAGTTCTTGAGTGCCTACGACTGACATGTTTCGATCGTTTTGCCAACCAAAATATCTTTGATCGTCTCGGAATGAAAGACACATCATTTCGATGGATAGACACAAATTCTGTCGAGGCACTGGCCCACCAACTCGAGTTTGAAAAGCGAGTCGCCCCGACAGAAAACATCAGAGGACAAAACAGCTATCTTGGTTCTACATTTGAGGGTACACCGAGGATCGGCGATCAGATTCTTCGTGGCCAAGTTCACGACCCGACGGCCTATCGTATGAGCGGTGTTGCCGGCCACGCCGGATTATTTTCAACTTCGGATGACCTTGCGCGGTTCTGCCAGATGTTGCTGAATGGAGGTGTTCTCGACGGCAAAGGGGTAATGTCAGCTCAGACGGTTGCTCGAATGACGGCACCTTTAATTGTTGGTGAAGATGGGGCGACCCGTGGGCTTGGATGGGACATGAACACTTCATTCTCGTCGAATCGCGGCGAGCTATTTCCGCTAGGGTCGTTCGGGCATACGGGCTTTACGGGAACCTCGATCTGGATCGACCGCGTTTCGCAGACGTTTGTTGTGTTTCTGTCGAACCGCGTTCACCCGGACGGCAAGGGCGACGTGACGCCGCTGCGTGCGAAGGTAGCGACTGTCGTGGCGTCGGCCATCGAAGATACACCGGTCGAAAAATGGAAAGCGGCTGAAGCTGAATACAATGCGGCCGTTGCTGCTCAGATACCTAAGTTTAAGGAACAGGCCGACGCTGCAAGAAGATCTACTCAATTAAATCAAATCGTCACCTTGCCAGGCGGCTCGAAGATTGATAATCCCAGGGACCGACCCGGCGTCGCTACAGCAGTTCTCAACGGCATCGACATTCTTGAACGCGACAAATTCAAACAGCTTGAGGGAATGACGGTTGGGCTCGTCACGAACCACACCGGCCGCGATCTGGCGGGGAAGCAGACGATCGACATTTTGAAAGAAGCTCCGAATGTGAAGCTGGTTTCGCTGTTTTCGCCGGAGCACGGCATTCGAGGGTTGGCGGATGAGAAGGTTGGTGACTCGACGGATGAGAAAACGGGACTGCCGATCTATTCGCTGTATGGCGAAACGCGCAGTCCAAAGCCTGAGCAGATAAAAGACCTGGACGCGATCGTTTATGACATCCAGGACATTGGGGCGAGATTTTACACGTACACGGCGACACTAAAGAACGTGATGGTCGAGGCCGCGAAATACAACAAGCCGGTCTTTATCCTCGACCGTCCAAACCCGATAAACGGCCTCTCGGTCGAAGGCTCGCTTGCGGACGAAGACAAGCTTTCCTTTATTGCCGCCCACACGACGCCGGTTCGCTACGGCCTGACGATCGGCGAACTCGGCACGATGATGAACGCCGAGCGAAAGATCGGGGCCGACCTGCGAGTCATAAAGATGGACGGCTGGTCGCGATCCATGTGGTTTGACGAGACCGGACAGACATGGGTCAACCCGAGTCCAAATATGCGTTCGCTAACGGAAGCGACCTTATATCCAGGCATCGGCTTACTTGAGACGACCAATGTCAGCGTCGGCCGCGGGACAGATACGCCGTTCGAGGTTGTCGGTGCCCCGTGGCTCGACGGCCGCAAACTCGCGAATTATCTCAACGGCCGAAACCTAGCCGGCGTGCGGTTCGTACCCATCCGATATAGGCCAAACGCGTCCACATTTAAGGACGAAGAGTGCGGCGGTATCAATATCGTTATTACAAACCGCTCCACATTGAATTCGGTCAAAACGGGCATCGAGATCGCCGTAGCTTTGCACAAACTCTATCCGTCGGAATGGCAAGTAGAAAAGTATCTTCGACTGCTCGTAAACCAGGATATCTTTGACGCCGTCAAACGCGGCGATTCGGCTGAAGATATCTGGAAAGCGGTTAACTCAAAAAATGAAGAATTTGCTAAGCGTCGGGCACTATATTTGCTTTACAAGTAGTAGATTTTTAGATATAAACGAGTCAGATTTCACATAATTGTAACAACGCAAAGGTTTTGTTTGGTTTTCGGGATTTGGTGGGATGTTTCGCGTCATCTGCGATAACGAAAATTTGAACAAAAATCCATAAACTTAAATTATTCTTATGGGTTGCAATTACTGGAACGTAGGGAAAATAGAAAATTAGAAGGGGAAATATGAGCAAAAGAGCATTGATTTCTGTATTTTTTGCAGCAGTTTGCTGCATGTCGTTTGCTGTTGCCTCGTTTGCGCAGGACACAACCGGCACGATCGTTGGAACAGTGAAGGATCGCAATGGTGCGAGCGTTGCGGGAGCTACGGTCACGGCGACGGTCCCGAGTCAGGGAAATCGGCAAATTAGAAAGGTTGTCACCAATGACGATGGGGAATTCTTGGTACCAAACATACTTGTGAACGTTTACGCGATCACAGTTGAGGCCCCCAACTTCAAAAAAGCTGTTCAGACCGACATCAAGGTTGATATCGGTCAGAGGCGCGTAGTGGATGTGGTCCTTGATACAGGAAATATCTCAGAAACGGTCACTGTTGAAGCCACTGGATTAGCTCTCGAGGCAAGTATCCCTCAGAGCTCAACTACCATCACTGGCGATCAGGCCAGAGAGTTGTCGATTAATAACCGTAATTGGGTCCAGCTGATCACCCTCGCTCCAGGTGTCACTGATAACCTCGCCGACCTCGTTCCGGTTGGTAGCTTCAGCCCTGACGGTTCCCCCAATATCATGGCTATTTCGGTGAATGGGGCTCGCCAAAGTCAGAATACATTTACGGTTGACGGAGCGGATATCACCGATCGAGGATCGAATATTACTATTCAGGCGAGCCCAAGTATAGATTCCATCGGGGAGCTTAAGGTTCTTCGTTCATTGTACCCGGCGGAATCAGGGCGTAGCGGCGGTGGCCAGATCAATGTAGTAACCCGAAGTGGTACGGACAAATTTCATGGTTCGTTTTTTGAATTTGTTCGAAACGACGTTTTTAATGCTAACAATTTCTTGATCAACCGTGATAAACGATTCGGCGTTGACGCGAACGGAAAAGCCAAAAAAGCGCCTTTTAGGTACAACAATTATGGTTTTACAATCGGCGGGCCCATCTGGTTTTTTAATCTCGGAGAGCACGACCCGAGTGATCCGTTCTTTGCAAAGGTGCCGCGGACCTATTTCTTCTTTTCTGAGGAAAAAAGAAACGACAGGCGTTATGTATCCATAGGCCCGAGCAATGTCCCTACCGCCGGGATGAGGCAGGGGGTTTTCACAAACCCGATCTGTGTTAGCGCACAGCAGACGTCCGCAGGCGTACGCACCTGTAACCAAATATTGCCTGCCGGTACGCCGCTTTCGTCCCTCGCATCCTACGATCAAGCTTCGGCGGCATATCTTCAGTTTATATACAATAAGATGCCGCTGCCCGATTCGGGGGGAACCGCTCTCAGTGCATATCCCGATAAATACACCTATGATTTTCAACAGGAAGTGCTGAGGCTCGATACCAGTTTCACAAAGAGTTGGTCAGCTAATTACCGTTTTCAAAACGATAAGGTGCCGTTCTATTCTCCGAACAGCGTCTTCGGGTCATGTTCCGTTCCCTTCCTTTGTCCCGTCAGCACAAATTCGCCGGGTAGGACCCATTCTTTTCAAACAACTTACGTTGCTTCGCCAAACTTGATCATCGAAGGGCGATTCAACCATTCCTATGGCGGGATTTTCGTTGTTCAGGAAGGTCTTTTTGCTGCAAAGAATTCGCCGATAGCGATCAATACGCCCTATCCGCGAAATGATTCTCGTGTCCCGCTTCATACGGGCTTTACTACGCTGAGCAATCTGCAAGGGAATGGGGATACAAATAATTTTTCGACGAAAACTGATTATTCAGGTAATGTCACCTGGATCGCGGGCGGCAAGCATACCTTCAAGTTTGGTGCTTCCACTTCAGGTTATCGTAAGGTGGAGAATCAGTTGGGAGGAAGCGTTGCCGGAACCTATTCGTCCTTCGCAAATACTGTTACGCCTACCGCAACTGGATTCGTTAGGGCGACTGTCTGCGTGGATGCCGCCTCCAATGCGATCGCTTGCCCATCAGGATTGCAGACGACGGAACAACAATTCGCCAATTTCCTGACAGGTCGGAACGTAGTATTTACCCAAAACAAATATGATACGGCCGCCGATTTCCGGCAGAGGAATTATGAGGCTTACGCTCAGGACGAATTTCGTCTTTCAAAGAGGGTGACAGTATATGGGGGCATTCGCTATTCCTATTTTGGACCTCCTTTTGATAATAACGGCTTGTTGAATAATTTCGTTCCTGAATTGTACGATCCGGCACAAGCCCCGGCGTTGACATTTAACGGTTCCACTACCTCCAGGGTCAGCGGTACGGGTAATTTGTGTAATGGGATCATTGCGAATACCCAGCAGCAGTCTAGCCTGCCGCAGTGTACGACGACGCCTTCGCCGTACGGCAAATATGTTTACAAGTCCTCGAAGACGAACTTTGCCCCCCGTATCGGAATTGCCTGGGACATACGAGGCGATGGACGTACGGTAGTGCGTACCGGTTACGGCATTTACCACGATCAGGTCTTGCTTGGAAACGTTGAACTTCAGCTTGGTAACTCCGGCGTGTACCAGGAAACGGTTACTTTTACCGGTGGAACGCTTACCAACCCGATACCTGCCGGGCAGACTACGGCTCAAGCCGTTGCGACGGGGGTTCCGACGAATATCAGGGCTGTTCCTACGGATTATTTAAATCCGTATATGCAGCACTGGTCCTTGGATATTCAACATCTTCTCACCCCCAAGACATTCTTTTCGGTGGGTTACTACGGATCGAAGGGTACGCATCTAATAGGAGTCGTTGACATAAATAATTTACCTGCCGGTTATGCCCTTACAAAGACATGCCAGCTGACACTTACAACGACGGGTCCTTGCCAGGCAAAAGATGCTAATGGCGTTCCGGTCGCGTTTGGTACGTCCGCAGGCGCTCAGGCGAACGAACAGGTCCTTGATCAGATAAGGCCGTATAAGGGATACCGTGCGATAACAATGGTCAAGCCGATATTCGACTCAAACTACCATAGCCTTCAGGCGCAGGTCACGCATAGATTTACGGGAGCCTCACAGATCCAGGCATCTTACACTTGGAGCAAAAACCTTACAAACAATCAAACCGACCGCTCTACGGCACCGATGAATACCTACAATGTTGATGCGGAATACGGCCGAGCCCAGCTTGATCGCCGCCACGCTCTCAGGATCAACTACATTTATGAGATACCTTTCTTCAAAAAACAGGAAGGTTTTGTCGGCAAGGTACTTGGAGGATGGCAATTTTCTGGGATAACCCAGTATCAATCGGGTCTTCCGTTCACCTTGACGATCGGAGGTGGTATCTATGATCCTGCCGGCCTAGGCTATTTCGGAGCGTCGCCTTCTGGTGCGAGGCCAGACCTGCTTTGTGATCCGAATAAGGGTGCTCCTCATACTTTTGATCAGTGGTTCACAACTTCGTGTGTCCAGACCGTGTTTCCGGGATCCGCACCGGCCGTTCCAGGAAATTCTTCACGTGGTGTGATCAATGGGCCGTCTATCTTTAAGACTGACGCGACAATGACAAAGAACGTACGGTGGGGTGAGCGATATAGGTTACAGTTGAAGGTGGAATCGTTTAACATCTTTAACAAAACCAATTTCACTTCTCCGGGAACGACTGCAACAATTGCACGAACGGTTAGCTCCACGACAGGATTTGTGGCCGGGTTCGGGGTGATCAATGGTGTTCGAGATCCAAGAACATTCCAGTTCGGCATAAAGTTCAATTTCTAGTCATTCTCGATATTGAATTTTCCCCGCCGCAGTTTCAGACTGCGGCGGGGCTTTTTTATCTCCACAAGGGATGTGAAATAATTTTAAGGCGATGCTTGATCTTATAAAGAAAGACGATCCGGAAGAACGTGTAAACGTAGGTGACATCTCACTCCTGGTCGAAGGCAGTAAGATTGTCCGGGTCGATCGGAATGTGAGGGTGTGCGACGATTATGTCGGTGACGCTGAGGACCTCTTTTTGTCACCTGGGTTCATCGATGTTCACAATCACGGGTCTGTCGGCATCGATGTCAACGACGCAGATGTGGAAGGTTTGTTAAAGATCGCCGTTTTCCTAGCAACTCGTGGTGTGACGTCATGGCTGCCGACATTGGTACCGGATTCTGATAAAAATTATGCCCGGATCATCTGCGAGATCGACAAACTGATGGAGCTCCAGATCGGGAAACCGGTCGCGCAGGCGATGGGCGTGCATTATGAGGGCGTATTTGCGAACGAGAATATGTGCGGAGCATTGCGGCCGGAGTATTTTAAGAGTGGCCGGTGGGCGATCGACGGCGGGCGGTTGCCGCGATTAAAAAATGGTGTTCACATGACCACGCTGGCGCCGGAGATAGAGGGCGGGATCAATTTGATCGCGGAGCTTGTTGGTCAGGGCTGGGTAGTTTCGATCGGTCACACCAAAGCGGATGTTGAAACGCTCGACGCCGCGTTCGCTGCCGGTGCTCGACATATGACACACTTTTTCAACGCAATGACCGGTGTGCACCATCGCAATATTGGCGTCGCCGGGTGGGGATTGGTCAACGAGGGAGTGACGTTCGATATCATCGCGGACGGTGTTCATGTGCATCCCAAAATGCTCAAGCTCGCGTGCCGTGCAAAAACTCCGCACAATGTTTCGCTGATAAGCGACTCGGTGGCCCCGACAGGCCTCGGGGATGGTCAGTACCAATTGTGGGGCGAAACGATCCGCGTTGAACACGGCAAGACAAAGAACGAGCGTGGCAGCATTGCCGGTTCGGTTAGTACAATGCTCGACGGTGTGCGAATGATGCGGTCGTTAGGTTTCAGCGATCTCGAAGTAGCAAGAATGGCATCGACCAATCCGGCTCGGCTTCTCGGGATAGATCACGTTACGGGTTCGATCGAGGTCGGAAAATCTGCCGATCTGGTTGTTCTCGACCGTGACGGAAATGTGCGCATGACGATGGTCAAAGGTATGATCGTCGAAGCATAAAAATGGCCCCGCCGCTGCAGCGGCAAGGCCGTTTTTTCTTGAAAGTTCAGGCTGGTCAGAACTCTTTGTTTTCGCCTTGGTTTCCCCCAAGGCCTCGGCCTTTCCTGCGATCACCGAATTTCTGTTTTATTTCAGCCGCCTTAGCTCTCTGTTCGTCGGTCAGAATTGAAAAGATCTGAGCCTTTGTCTTTTGCCTTTCAACGATGAGCTTGGACATAATGCCTGCTTGTTCGGCCGCCAGAGCTTCGGTCTTTGCCTGATCAAATGAGCCGTCAGTTCCGAGAGCGTTGAGGTTTTTGCGGTTTTCTCGAAGCTGGTGAACCAGTGGTTCCGCCTCAGCCTTGCCTGCTTCGACGATCGACTTGACCTTGCCTTTTTGTTCGTCGGTCAGGCCGAGCCCACGTGCCATCATCCCGAGCATATGATCGCCGCCGCGGCCAAATCCACCGGGCCCTTTGTGCCCTCGTTGAGCAACCACTAAAATGGCACCGGCCACAATGACCACTGCGGCGATCGTTCCTATCACTATCTTTTTCATAACTTTCTCCCTATGTATCATTCCTTATAAATTCGGCAAACTTATTCCGCCGTCATTCATGAATAACGAATTCGGCGAGGCCGCCAATGTATCGGATTGTGAGGATGTGTAAAGAATTGTAAAACGCCTCCCGCGAGGGGGTGTAATGGCGTAGAATGCTCATTGGACATGGATAAAATACTTATCATCGACGACGACGAAGAGCTTTGTGAGCTCGTTTCCGAGTACCTTGCGGTCGAGGGTTTTGACATTTCCACGGTCAACGATGGCGAGAGCGGGTTGAAAATGGCCCTTTCCGGCGAGTACGATCTGGCGATCCTCGACGTAATGCTCCCCAAAATGAATGGCTTTGACGTTCTCCGCAATCTTCGCCTTGAGTCGAAACTGCCGGTCCTGATGCTTACCGCCAGGGGTGACGATATGGAGCGGATCGTCGGGCTTGAGATCGGTGCCGACGATTATTTGCCGAAACCGTTCAATCCACGCGAACTCGCCGCTCGCCTGCGAGCGATCCTGCGGCGATCCGTGCCGCTCGCTGAAGATGGCGACGAAGCTCATGAAAAGCTTGATATCGACGGTGTACAGGTTTCGTCGTCTGCGCGGATCGCGACGCGTGATGGTTCGGAAATAAATCTTACCTCAGTGGAATTCGAGCTTCTTCGCGAACTTCTTCGGGAGGCCGGAAAGGTGGTCAAAAAAGAGGACCTTAGCGAACGAGTGCTCGAGCGAAAGCTCTCGCCGTACGATCGCAGTCTCGATATGCACATCAGCAATTTGCGAAAGAAATTGGGTGCGCGTGCCGACGGCTCTGAGCGAATTAAGACTATCCGGTCCGTTGGATATATATACACAGTAGTATGAAGTTATTCGTAAAGATCTTCTTATGGTTTCTGGCTGCCATCGCTTTGATGGTGGTCGTCATAATATTTGTCACGCGTACATTCCAGACGGACCCGATGTTTAGCCGGTTTCAGCGTTCTACGCGAAATCAGATGAGCATCTATTCCGGAACCGCGACACAGATAGTAAATGCCGAAGGTGAGAATGGTCTTCGGATCTATCTTTCACGGCTGCGCGATCTTGAACCGCCCCGTGAGGTGAACCTGGTCGATAGTAACGGGCAAACTTGGTTCGGAGAACCTGCAGCGATAACTGACTCGGCCGATTTGATCAAGCGTACATTTTCGAGCGGATCTGCCGAGACTGATTCTGCCGAAGATCGTACGCTCGGGGCATCTCCGGTCGCGTTTCCGGACGGGCAGCGCTACGTATTGGTCCTCCAGTGGGAGAGGCAGCCGCCACAATCACTGTTTTGGGGTTCGGCTCCGGGTTACTGGCGACTCGGCGGCCTATTGTTGACTGCCACTGTATTGTGTTACCTGCTGGCCCTTTACTTGACCTCTCCGATCAGAAAGCTCCGCGAGGCAACGCATAAGCTAGCCGATGGCGATCTGCAGACCCGAGTGGCCCAAAAGGTCGGACGCCGACGCGACGAGCTGGCCGATCTAGCCGGTGATTTCGACCTAATGGCCGAGCGGATCGAGTCGCTGATCACGTCGCAGCAGCGTTTGACGCGGGACGTCTCACACGAACTGCGGTCACCGCTTGCTCGATTGAATGTGGCGCTTGAGATCGCAAAACAAAAATCAAATCCCGAATCCGCACCCATGCTTGAACGGATCGAGACGGAATCGGCTCGTCTTAATGACATGATCTCGCGACTGCTCACGCTGGCGAAGCTCGAAGGCGGTTCTGAGGATGTCGAGCGTGTCCGACTCGATCTGGCCGAGATCGTACGCGACGTGGCAGCCGATGCCGATTTTGAGGCGCAGGCAAACGGCAAATTCGTCGAGGTCACGACCGCCGATCGGTGCACGGTCGTGGGCAGCGAAAACCTCCTGAGGAGTGCGATCGAAAATGTCCTCCGAAATGCGGTACGCTACACGCCGGAACGGTCCGTGGTGGATGTTTCATTGTCAAAGAACAATGGTCACGCTGTCGTGCGGATCGCCGATCACGGCGGCGGCGTTCCCGAAGAGGAACTGGCCAATCTATTTCGTCCGTTTTACCGTGTCGGCGAGGCCCGCGAACGCAAGACCGGCGGTATCGGGCTCGGCCTGGCTATCGCCGAACGTGCGGTCAAGGCTCATAAAGGAACTATCACCGCCAAAAACGTCAATGGCGGGCTAATGATCGAGATCGCTCTCGACGCGGCGAAAAAAGACGAGCTCTAACGGCTCCGGCGGGCCTCGATAAACGACCGCACGGCCAAAACTACAAAAACCAGACAGACCGCCGACATCGCTAGCTGCGATATGACCGCCGCCGACATCGCGAGATCGCTGATCTTCGACAACACGCGTCCGAGCGGAAGAATGAAACCAAGCAGGCCGATCAGGACAGCGGCATGCATCAGGTGTTTTCTTAAACTTTCGCTTGATGTTGCGACAAGACCGAGGATGGCGATCACGATCCCGAAAAACGCCGGTATCAGGGCAGTCACGCTCGCCTTGTCGTTCATGACGCCGTGAACGTACCCGACAACGCCGATCAAAATGAGCAAAACTCCGCAAACGATCGATGTAAATGGCATATTGGTTTATTTCTTAACTATCGGCAGAATAATGGCCGACGCGTTCTTTCCGCCAAAAAATACTCGCTCCGTAGCCTTTTGAAAATCAGCCTGCGTTCCCATCAGATAATTGTCCATGTACTTCTGCGCGTTTCGAGCTACCAGCGGAAACCACGTGCTCTGGATCTGGACCATGATCCTGTGGCCTTTCTTGAACGTGTGCGTTATTCCCGGCATCACGAACGACAGCTTTGTCGCCACGTTTGGCGTGAGCGGTTCCGGCTTTTCAAAGCTGTTTCTAAAACGAGCCGGCATCGGTTCGCCGCGAAGCAGCATTTGGTAACCGCCCGGTTGAAAGACGCTGGCGGCCGAATTCGCCGGCGGCCTGACGCCTGCCGGGAATCTATAGTCGTCCGGGAACACATCGATCAGCTTAACCACAAAGTCCGAATCGGTTCCGCTCGAAGAAATGAAAAGGCTCGGCTTAATATCGCCCGCAACCATCACATCGTCAGTCAAAACATCGGTCTGATAGGTCAGCACATCTGGCCGGTAGGAAGCAAAACGCTGATCCTCGGTCATAAAATCAGACGGATAGTCCTGAACTATTTTTTGTGTGTATGGTACGGGGTGCATAGGGTCGGAGACGTATTCGTCCGATCCGGTGGCACCGCCCGACGTCCACGCGAGTTTTCCATTTGCATCAAGATAGATCGGCGTCTCGGCGACGCCCGACTTTGGGTTCCACGAATCGAACGACGTCCAGGCGTTCAATCCTGTGTCGAATACATTTATCTCTTTCAGGTTCGATATATCGCCCTTGTCCTTCAGGAAATGGTTGAAAAATGGCAATTCGAACGTTTCGCGGTAATACGGGCCGGTTTTCGAACCGAAATATGCAGTACCGAGCCAATCGGCAGTCCCGCGGCTCCAACCGCCGTGCGACCACGGCCCCATGACGAGAACGTTAAATGTGCCGGGGTTTTGGGCCTCGATATGCCGGTAAGTGTTCTGGGCACCATAATTGTCCTCGTTGTCAAACCAGCCGCCGACCGTCATCGTCGCGCATTTGACGCCGTTGAGGTGGGTAAGGACGTTGCGGTCCTTCCAATACTGATCGTATGTCGGATGCTGCATCATATCGTCCCAATACGGCATGCGGACACCGAGCCCTTGCTCGTAACTATCGGAAACCTCTTTTAACCCGCCCATCTTGAGGAAATAATCGTAAGAATCTTCGGTGTTGCGACCCTTCCATGGCTTGAGATATGACCGGTCGCTGGTGGGTCCGTCGGAAGGTTGAAAACCGATGTAAAACCAATAATTTTGTGCAAGAAACGTCGCTCCGTTGTGATTCTGGTCGTCGCCGTGAAACCAATCGCTGACCGGTGCCTGCGGCGAACAGGCCTTGAGCGCCGGATGCGAATTGATCGAACCCGCCGAAGCGTAAAACCCGGGATATGAAATGCCATAGATCCCGGCCCGGCCGTTGTTGTTTTCGACGTTTTTAACCAGCCAATCGATCGTGTCGTATGCGTCGGTCGATTCATCGGTCGTGCCTGGTTTGCTTTGAGCCGTCTCAGGGCGTACCTCCACAAACTTGCCCTCGCTCATCCAACGTCCGCGAACGTCCTGATAAACAAAGATGTATCCCTCGCGAGCGAACAACTCATCGGGCCCGAGGCTTCGCTTGAACTGCTCGTTGCCGTTCGCATCTTTGCCGTATGGGCCGGAGCTGTACGGAGTCCGGCTCACCATGATCGGCCATTTCTCGGCCTTGCTCTTCGGCTCGTAGATCGCGGTAAAGAGCTTGACGCCGTCACGCATCGGTACCATTACCTCACGTTTTGTGTAATTGTCCGTGATGTACTTCGCGAGGGCGTCGGTCTGCTGGCCCGGCTGGCCGAAAATAAACGCCGACGACAACAGAATAACAGCGACCAAAAACGGGATCCGGAACGTGTTCACGAGTTTCATAGTTTCTCTTCAAAATAAAGCAGGGGTTCAAACACCCTCAATTTTCGCTTAAATTCGGCAAAAACAAAAGCGATGAACAATTGTGCTGTGCGAACGCTCAGGATCGGCGATTCATCTCGTTCACCGCATGAGCATGGGCACTCCGCGGATCGGTGCCAACAGATCCGCGGGCGATCTCGGGCTCCAGATCGCGGCGAACCAGTGCCCGGACGTATTCGCTGACGCTGCCATAAATCCCGCGCTCGACCTTCTGTCCAAGTATCCGGTACATCTGCTCCGGCATCGAAATGGTGACAATTCTATTTGGCATTTTTGTTCTCTCTCTTTTTGTTTTGTATTACTTCTTACTTGATCCTTAATAACATTTATTAAGCTTTAATATGCCGGGACAGCCTCGGGACAAGCCTGCATCGGAATATTGGTCCGTAAAGATTGTAAATACTAGGGTTACAAGGACCAACCATAAAATGTCCCTTCTGTCCCGTTGTCCCAGCGGTTTCCCGCAACTGAAAGGCAAGGCTCGGCCCGTTCCGAGTCTGCCGCTGTCAAAAGAGCCACAACTATTTTAGCATGGACCCGCAGGAATAGGAATCAGTGTTATTGATGCAACGGAACGGGACGGAGTGCGGACACTCTTGTCCGCATCGGTGGTTCCTCCGCCGAGATTTCCTCGTCCGCCTAGAGCGTTTCGTCCTCCGACACTATTTCTGAACGCCGAGGCGACGTTCATGCGGACAGGAGTGTCCGCACTCCGTTCTTGCTCCGAATTAAAGTTCGACACAGTGCCCTTTATGGGAAAATGGTGTCGGACATGCGATGTTGCGATTCTTTTCTGGCTTGGTTGGTTCGGGATGATTTAGAATTCGAATGAGATGGCGAAGAAACCACGGATCCGGATCGAGCGCATCACGCGCGCGGTGGAAGGGAAAGTGTTACGACCAAGATCGCAATATCGAGGGCCTGGTGTTCACTCTTTAATGTTCTTCCGCTCACTGGAGGGGTACAGATAATGGCGACTCGACGAAATACATCCTTGATCTTGATTATCACACTCGCTGTGATCTCTGCGCTCAACTGTGGTGATGAAGCACACCCCTCGGACTCAGTGTTAGAGACGAACTTTCACAAACATGAAACCGCCTTCCAACGGCTTGTCTCGATGTCAAACGAGGATTACCACGTCGTTCGAATAGCCAGCGATTTCAACTGGCTCGATGATGACCATAGCTTTCCCCGAACGGGGCCTGAACGGGGATTATCCAAAGACAGGTGGGATTCTTATCGGGCACTGTTTCAGGAGGTCGGTATAAAGTGCGGGTTAATTCGCTGGGACGACTCGAACATCATAGCTCTCTGCGCCTCGGGCATCGGCATGGTCACCAGTGGAACGACTAAAGGATATGCCTATTCAGAAACTGAGCTGACACCAACGGCGGAGTCGTTGGATGTGGTGCCCGAGAATCTAAAGGATGAACCCGTGGTCTATAAGAGAATCGAGCCGAATTGGTACCTTTATGCTAAATAATGAACGCAGAGTTTCAGCTATGATCGTTACGGCAACGCTGTCAGGCTCATAATCCGCCTGCGATGTCGTGATTCTTTTCTGGCTCGGCGTGTTCGGGATGATGTAGAATTCGAATGAGATGGCGAGGAAACCACGGATCCGGATCGAGTGCATCTTGCATGCGGCTGAGGGAAAAGCATTACGACCGAGATCGCAATATCGAAGGCCTGGCTTTCAAAGAGGAGTAAACCACAATGAACCGTGCCGCATATAAATGGCTTTTCTTATTTGCCGGACTGCTTGCGTCATGTGCGTCTCAGCCGTCCGTCGAACCGGCTTCGACTTCGACGCCGGCAGTACCTGAGACTGAATACGTGAAAACGGGATCGGGCCAATTCATCAAGAAAAGCGGCTGGGAAATACCTCACTCAAAGCCGGGCAAGAATCCGCCGAAAACCCAAAGGATCCAGATCGGCCATCAGTGGGCAATTCAAGTTCGCACCGATGTGTCGCCCGATGACAAAATATCGATCAAAGTGCCCAGCTCAGTCGATAGGTCAATGCTCGATTATGCCGTCTCGGTAATTACCGAAATAAGCGGTGAGGGAGGGCAAAAACCGTTTTGCTATCAACTAAAAGTGACGCGTATTTTGCCCGGCTCCGGCAATGCCGAAGGAATGCCAACTTTCATCTCGTTTCTCGACGATGACGGTGACGGTAACTTCGAAACCCTCACGGACCGCTGTACCGTTCCGGGTTGGGTGAAATAAGGCGTTAGACCTGAAGCCAGGATTGAGATGGCGAGGAAACGACGGATCTGGATCGGGTGCATCAGGCGCGGGGCTTGTCACCAACGGTGACGAAGATTATAGCGTCGGGTGAAACCCTACGTAACCAATAAAAAGGGGCCGTCGCCGAAGGTGACGAACAAGTGTATGCCACAGTCTCTGGTGAAGATATTGATACATGTTGTCTTCTCGACAAAGAATCGGGTCGACATGATCGTACCTGAGATCGAAAGCGGATTATTCGGTTATATACAGGGAATCGTTGAAAACAATAAGTCGAAGCTAATTATTGCCAACGGGACTATGAATCATATTCATCTGCTAATTTCGCTTGGCAGGACGATGGGTATCAGCGAATTGATCGGCGATATCAAACGAGGCAGTTCGCTTTGGATAAAGACGCAGGGAGACTATCGAAATCTCTATTGGCAGAAGGATACGGAGCTTTCTCGATCGGACAGTCACAGGTGCCAGATGTCGTGAAATATATCCAAGATCAAAAGGAACATCGCGCACGAGTGATTTCAAAACCGAATTTCGCGGCCTTTTGAAGAAATATCAGGTCGCATACGATGAGCGTTACGTTTGGGATTGATGTTCGTCCCCGTTGGGGACGGATTCGTGAATGATCGCATTCGTAGGGTTTCACCCTACGCTATATTATCCGTCTCCTTCGGAGACAAGCCGAAGGGAGTTTGATCGTCCCTGAAAGGGACAGATGAAATAGCGTCGGGTGAAACCCGACGGCGGCTCGTACGCAAATATTTCCGTCCCTGCTGGGGACGAACGATCCCGGCGTATTCATCTGTCCCTTTTAGGGACACGATCATTTATGTTGACCAGCTCGTCGGGATTCTCCCGACGCTACTGTCTGCGTCCCATTCATGGACGAGATACTCCTGCTGTTGATTCAACTTAGCAAGACTGACATGTACCATTGATCTAGCGTCCATGAAGCGACTCATATTTTTCCTCATTCCGTTGTTAATTGCTGTTCTCTTTGCGCAGGTAGCCGCACAGAAGATTCGGCTATCCCTTTCGGATAAGAAACGATTCGTATCCGCTGTTCTAAGAAAAGCTAATCCGCTCCAGTCGGACTATTCGACTCCGGATGGTATCCACAAGGTATATCTGGCGAAAGGCTGTATTTCTCCACGTTATCTCCCTCGGCTGAATAACACTAGGTTCATATTTATTTCGGCAGAGGAGATAAATAAAACGCGAGTAACCGAGAATGGCGTTGCTTATTACTCGTTTGGAAAATTCGAGCGGAGAAATGCGCGAGTATATCTGTCGCTGTCGTTCTACAATATTTCCCCAAGATCTGGAAGTGGAAACACGACGGTATACTCAGGTCGAAAGATCGGCAAAAAATGGACGATAAAATCTCTCGTAGATAGCGTGTGGGTCTCAGAGGGGGATTAAGGTTAACCGGATAAAGCATCGTTCGAAACACGCCTGCCGATCCCAATTCAACTTTCCTCCGTCCATTTCAGCGACACGCTTCATTTACCTTCAACAGATCGTCGGTATGCTGACGTTATTGCCTGCGACCACTTCAGGGACCAGATACCCTGCCATGGAAGCGGGTTTCAAGACTTAGGATCATCGCGGCGTTGAGTTCCGCACGATGTTGAAATCGACGTTGTTGTAGTCGGGTTGGCGAAGTTTATGGTGAAGGTATAGTTTTTGCCATTTGTGAGGGTAAAGCAACCGGTGCCGTAGCTGGGGCGGCTCGTATGCGGCGTTACCTTTTTCGTCTCAGCCGTTGATAAACCTGTAAGTTTTTCCGAGCCGTGCAGGCGCGGGTTTTCTTCGAGTTGGCGAATGTGTTCAATTATCTTGTCGTGGGTCTTGGGGGGCAGGTTGCCTAGTTCCTTAACAGCCGATCTGGAAATGGCGATGCGATACCGCATTACTTTTTCTTTGCGCGTTTGGCGAGATAATCGTCTAGCGAAACAGTTGGCTCGTTCTTTCGGCTCTCGACGATAGCGGCGTAACGTAGGTCCTCGGCCAGCTTTTTGTCTTTCATCAGCTTACCGATAAATAATTCACGCTCGGCGGGCTTCATTCCCTGAAATGCTGTACAAAAGACTTCTGCTGTGGCTTGCGGCTGGGTCATAACACGAAAATTATAGCATTTTGAAGTAATATTGTAAGCGTTCCTTGCTAACCCCGTCGTCCCGATCGCCGACTGTTTACTGCCGCATCTCGTCGATCATGGCCGCAATAGTTTGTTTGAGGTGGTCGGTGACGGCCTCATAGGCGGCGTCGCCGGTAACTAGTCTTGAGTCTTGAGTCTTGAGTCTTGAGTCGGAAGAAGGCTCAGCCGTGCTCCTGCTCAAGACTTCAGACTCAAGACTCAAGACTTCTTTCGCGTAGAACGGTTTGCCGATGGTTATTTTTACTTTTGAGGCTCGGATGCGCCAGGAATTTCGGGCCCAGACGTTTTGGAGGCCTTCGATGGCGACTGGGACGATCGGCAGATCAAGTTCCGTCGCGAGGATCGCCGCACCTTTCTTAAAGTCGTGCAGCTCGCCATCAAATGCCCGTTCGCCTTCGGGATAGATGTTGAGCACCTTGCCATTCTTGAGCCCGATCGCACCGACTTTCATAGCCCGCATTAATTCAGTGTCGGGGTTGACGGGCACTACATTAAGCATCTTTGCGATGAACCGCATCAATGCATTACTAAAAAATTCGCTCGCTCCGACGTGGAACATGTTTTTGAACAATCGAAACGGATAATTTGAGCAAAGGACGAACGGGTCGAGAAAGCTCTGGTGGTTCGGACAAATAAGGAAAGTTTTTTTGAGTTTTCCGTGTTCGTCGAGTTCAGTGAGTTGGCGGAGGTTGTCCATTCCGCGGACCTCAAGCCGGAGAAATGTCTTGAAGACCAGCCAAAAGCATTTGTAGACCGTGAACGCGAACGCCGCAAAAAGGGGCCGGTTTTTAAGGATGCCCTGAACTTCCGGAAAATCTCCGTCGGCCTCGCGGACGATCTTGCCCCAGTTCAGATCGACGGACAAAGCTTCGGTCGTTGCACCGCCGTGTTCATTTACCAGGGCGATAAGCGACGCCACGGTGATCGCTCCGGCGGCCTCATCACCATCAAATTCGGTCGAGAACGCCTGTTCGAGGCCCGCAAACGTCTCCGCACGAGCGAGGCTGTCGAGGCCAAGATCGATCTCGAGGTTCATCGACGGATGACCGACTTCAGCATCCATGCCGTTTTGGCGAATGGCGGCGATGACGGCCTTTGCAGTGCTGGTCTCGATCAACGCCGTGTCAGCGGCGGAGAACTCCCAGGCTTTAACCTCTTTTGTTTCGGTTGCAATGAGCCCGGTCTCGACCTCTTTTTTGAGCAGGAACCTCTTTATCTTGTTTGTCGCGGTTCTCGGCAGCGGTTCGACGCGGATGATATAGTCGCGGACGCGTTGGTATTCGGGCAATTCGCGGCCCAGCGTGTCGAGTTCGTGACGAATGGCTTCCTTAGAGTTCGCGATCTTAGCCTCTTTCAAGTAAGCAAAATCGGGAACGATCACGGCAGCGAGTTTCTCGGCACCGGCATGTGCTTCGGTTTCGTCGCTGACGCCGATCACGGCAAGTTCGGCAACGAGCGGACATTTCAGGTAATGCAGTTCTAGGTCCTCGGGATGGACATTTTTGCCGGACGGCAGCACGATAACGTCCTTGCCCCGGCCGACGATATAAAGAAAACCATCCGTATCGATCCTTCCCAGGTCCCCGGACCGAAACCAGCCATCTTCCGTAAAAGCCTCGGCCGTTGCTTCCTTGTTGCGAAAGTATCCGGCGAAAACCATGGTACCGCGAATAAGCACCTCACCGACGCCGTCCTTGTCCGGGTCGAGGATCTTGATCTCGGCACCCTTCATCGGCTTACCCACCGAGCCGACACGGTTGTCGTCTTCGGGGGTCGCTGTCGCGGCGCCGCTGGTTTCGGTCAGTCCGTAGCCCTGAATGATAGTAAACCCGAGCCGGTGAAAATCCTCTGCCACTGCCTCGTCGAACCGTGAGCCGGCTGAGATAGCGATGCGCAAATTGCCGCCAAATGACTCGTGCACCGCTCCGAACAACTTGCTTCCCAAATTGATATTCAAACTGTCGCGAAAGAAGCCGTTCGTCTTGAGCATCGTTCGAAACAACATCTGAACGGGCTTTGGCTTAGCCGCAACTGCGTCAAATATTTTCTTGTGGAACAGATACCAAAGCCTGGGCACGGTCGTCAGGATCGTAGGCTTGAACACCTTCATCGACTCGCTCAATTCCGCGGGCGTCAGCTCTTTTAGATATCCGACCTGGCAGCCGAAGATCGTCGCGACCCAAAGATTTACGATCTGTAAATACGCGTGAAAGAGAGGAAGCAGACTTAAGATGCGCTCTTTATCCGTTAATTTGAGAATGTCGTTGACGCCGGAAAGCTCGCCGAGGATATTGCCGTGTGTCAGCGGGACGCCTTTTGGGGTGCCGGTCGTTCCGCTTGTGTACATCAACAGCGCGGTGTCCTCGCCCGATGGTTTTGGGGTTTCAGCAACAAAACTGTCGGGAAATTCGGTGGCCGCCCAATCTTCAAACTTCTGAAATCCATTTGAGGACGCTTCCAAATTCCAGACGACGGCCGGGATATGTCGTCCCAGCTTTTCTTCGATCTCCGTATATCGCTTTGTCTGATCGGGGGAAAGGAATGCGACTTTGGCCTCGGAATTTTCAAGAAAATTGGTGATCGTCTCGATCTCGCCATGCGGATCGAGCGGTACGATGACGGCTCCGATAAACAACGTGCCAAGATATGCCGTCGCCCAGTGCGGGTGGTTCTCACCGATGAGGGCGACGCGGTCCCCAAACTCGACGCCTTCC
>JBBRSH010000024.1:0-42817 GCA_038245555.1 Pyrinomonadales bacterium
ACTTCGACAACGATCAGGTCGCGGGCCTCGTCAAACCTGGAATTGATCGTGACCGTTTTATCGACAACACTTTCGTCAAAAGCCTCGATCGAGTTTTCGATAAGGTTTACGAAAACGCGTTTTAACTGTTCGGCATCGACCAAGGCAGCCGGGAGGCTCGTACCCATATTTGACTCGATCCGAATATCGCCGAATCGATCGTCGTACATCGCTGTCACCTGCTCGACGATCTCGTTAACGCTCCCGGCTTCAAGCTTTGCGTCCGGAAGGCGAGCAAACCGAGAAAACTCGTCAACCATCGACTTGAGGCTCTCAACTTCGCGGAGAATGGTTTCGGTGCCCTCTTTTACTACTCTGGCAGATTCGGCACTGGGATCAAACGGCGTTTTGCCTGTATACACCATCCCGGCAACAGCCGGATCAGCGTGCCTTGAGCTTTCCGCAAGGCAGCGTTTCGCGATCCGCTCGGCAGACAACTGTATCGGCGTCAATGGATTCTTGATCTCATGAGCCATTCGTCGAGCTACTTCCTGCCACGCCGACGCTCGCTGTGCCGCGATCAGTTCGGACAGGTCTTCGATCACAAGTACGACCCCGTTATCATCCGGCAACGCCGCGGCGGTGAGTGCAACTGCAAGGTTGGGCCCCGTATCCAGGCCGCCATTAGTATTCTCATGTTTTAGAATGACCTGCTCCGATGCATGGCCAACCCGTTTTGCACGAGAAAGAAGTCGGTTGATAACCGCACGGTTGTCTTCCTGCACAAGCTTGTCGAGTTCGACGCCGGAGAAATCGCCTTCCTCTAGCTTTAGGATGTTGACCGCCGCGCGGTTGATCGTCTCTAATCGATTTTCGATATCGAACGATATCACGCCATTCGGAAGCGTTTCGATCACTGTTTCGATGTATCGCTGGCGCTCATTTAATTCAGCGGCGTTCGCCTCGAGACGATTGGACATCTGATTGAATGCAGCGACCAACAAAGCTAGCTCATCTTCGGCCAGAACGTCAACGCGAAATCCATAGTTGCCCCTGGCTATTTCATCGGCACCTTCGGCCAGTGCCTTGATCGGTTGGGACAACCCGCGAGCGATGTGAAAAGCAACCCATGATGACGCAAATATGAGCAAAAAGGTCAGGACACCGAGCGTCAGAAATCCGACCTGCCGCACCGTCACTTGCTTTTGCTTCAGATGTTCGAATTCAGAAAGCGAATTCTCGACGATCTCGCTCACAGCCCGATCACCAAATGGGTCGGGAATGATCATCAACCTCCGGCCACCCGACATGGGGACAACCGACACGTCATAGCCCTTGCCGTCACGAAGCTGAGGCTCGGTCATATTTCCGATCCGGACCGCTGCCAGGAGGCCTTCCAGTTCACGCCGCTGATCGGGAGGCACATCACGCTCATACATGGCAAGCGTCCGGTTCTCAGGCGACAATATTTCGATGTGGGTCAGGTTTCCCGCTTGAGCGATCCGTTCAATTTCCTGGGTGCCGGAATCGTTCTTTTCTATCACCGATGCGAGCATTAGGGACGACTCATCCAGCTTTGCCCACCGATCGATCAGAGCTTGCTGCTGGACCTCACGGGCACCACGGATGACGTTTTCGGGAATGTTCGAGAACCATTTTTCGAGGGCCCGGTTCATGAAAAGGTACGAAAAGACCGCCATCGCAAGGATCGGCATCAAGCTGACCGCAAAAAAATACATAAGCAGCCGGGTTTTTATTTTCGAACCTAATTGGAAAGACCGCCGCTCTCGGGCCAACTTTATGATGCTCCGCAAAAAGATAAAGCCAAAGACGATAAACGCTACAAAATTTAACGACGACAACGCATAAAGCAGCAGCGTGTCGCTCGCGGTATCGGCCGAAAAACTCTTCCAAAGATTGGACGATTGGAGCAGAATGAGAAAAAGAAACAGAGCAAATACCAATGAGCCAAGAACCCAAGGCATACGCCGACTGAATTTTTTAGGTTGGGTCTCGTCCATCTCTTTTGCAGAGTTTATCATAAACACCCATACCCGCTGTTTTGTTTCAGTCTAGCTATTTAGCTAATATCGTTATCACTTGCTTAAGAAATCGTCCATTCTTCATGATCAACTTGGCCGGATCCGAAGCGGCTGGCGAGCCTCGGTATTCCTGTTTTTGTTCATTTTCGTTTCGGTCATTCTTCAGGCCGCCCAGATGTTCGCCTTTACGGCCCTTAAGATCGACTCCTCAAAGCTAACACTATTATCGCTGGGCGTTAATGGCCTGCTGCTTGGAACCGCAGCCGTCTTACTTGGTTGGATCTGCGGCCGGCTGTTTGAAGGGCTACCCTTTCGCGCTACGGGAGCGTGGTTTACTGCAAAGTGGTTCAAGCACTTTATTCTCGGCGGAGGCTTTGGTGCACTGACCCTCGCGTTCGGTGTACTGATCTTATTCGCGTCGGGAGCAGAAGGCTTTGTGCTCAATCCGAATAAAGCGGTGTCAGATATTATTGCATCGCTGGTTGTCTCGCTACTAGTATTTGGAACTGCCGCAGCATTTGAGGAGGCTCTTTTTCGGGGCTATCTATTGCAGACATTTTCGAGATCGGGCTTAGCATGGCTTGCGATCGCCGGAACCTCTATCTTTTTTGGCATTGTTCACCTCCGCAACCCACATGCTTCACTGATATCGACGGCAAACACCGTGCTGGCCGGCATATGGTTCAGCCTAGCTTACTTGAAGACACGCGACCTGTGGTTCGTCTGGGGGATGCACCTGATGTGGAACTGGACGCAGGGGTCGGTCTTTGGCATCGAGGTAAGCGGGTTGACGGAGATCACAACGGCACCGCTACTCCGGGAGGTCGACGCGGGACCGGAATGGCTAACCGGCCAAACATACGGTATCGAGGGCGGGATCGCCTGCACGATCGCCATTGTCGCGTCGATCGCAGCAATCTGGTTCCTGCCGTTGCTGAAACCCGATTCCGAGCTACTTACGATGACATCACCACCTACGGACAGTTGACACTGGTCAATTGCCTTCAAGCGGCCTGGATCTTGAACGAAATGTCTACTGCCCGGGCGGAATGCGTGATACGTCCGACAGAGATCAGGTCAACGCCAGCCTCAGCATAGGATCTGACACGATCGAGTTCCATACCGCCCGAGGCTTCGATCAGCACCGATGGATTAAGGTCGCGAGCCATACTAACTAGCTTCGCAGCCTCGTCGGGCGTCTGGTTGTCCAGCATTACTATCTCAGCTCCGGCGACGATCGCTTCGCGTAGCTGAGCCCAATTGCTGATCTCAACTTCGATCTTGTGAAGATGTCCGACACTTTGCTTCGCGGCTGACACGGCTTCCGTGATCCCGCCCGCGAGGGCGATGTGGTTGTCCTTTATCAAAACTCCGTCGTCCAGGCCCATCCTATGATTCTTGCCGCCTCCGATCGTCACAGCGTACTTTTCCATCATACGCAATCCGGGCGTCGTCTTTCGAGTGTCGACGATAACAGCTTTCGTTCCCTCAACAGCTTTGACGTACTGCCTCGTCAATGTCGCGATGCCGGAAAGTCGTTGTATGAGATTCAACGCGGTTCGCTCGCCAACGAGCAATACGTCCGCGTACCCTTTGAGTGTCGCGAAAACCGTTCCCTCCTCGACCTCGTCACCTTCGTTATAGGTCGTTTCGATCTCGGAGCTCTCGGGATCCAGATGGAAAAACACGGCTTCAGCCACATCGAGCCCACACAAAACCAAGTATTCCTTCGCCAGAAACCTGCCGATCCCGCGAGTGTCCGCAGGAACTGTTGCCGAAGTCGTAATATCGCCTCGGCCAATGTCTTCCGCGAGGAATTCACCGATACTTGCTAACAATTCGCCATTTTCCAACCAGTTCATATTGGTCTCCAAAGCCTCAAATTATGTCGCGAATACCACTGGTCCGCAAGCTTGCTAATCAAGAGCTTCCAAATTGACATTTAAAGTCTCTATTTGATGCTCCAACTCCGCCGAACGCTCACGCAGCTCCGCGACCTTTTCTGCCGGGGCCCGATCGACGAAGTTGGTGTTTGAGAGTTGGCCGGTGAGACGGTCTTTTTCTTCGGTTAGTTTGACGATCTGGTTAGCGAGACGTGTACGTTCAACGTCGAAATCGATGAGGCCTTCGAGTGGAACGGCGATGGAGGCGTCATTTGTGACTGCCTTAGCGGAGGCCCGCGGGACGTCCAGAGTGTCTGCAATTATGAGCTTTTCCGCCTTAGCGAGTTTGAGTATCTGGGCTTCGTTCGCACGAAAAACTCCTTGGAACGAGCTGTTCGCCGCGACATGCACGGAGAATTTGATCGCCGTCGAGATATTCATTTCGGCGCGGATGTTGCGAATCTTTGTAATCAGTTCGATGACCGCATTCATCTCGGTTTCTGCCGCCTTGTCGACCGCCGCCAAATCTCCCACTGGAAACGAGGTGAGCATTATTGTTTGCTCAGAGTTCTTATAAGCGGCGTGAAGCAGCGAACTTGAGACGCCCGGCAGTTTAAGCCAAAGGTCCTCAGTCAGGTAAGGCATAAACGGATGCAGCATCCGTAACGCGATCTCTAGAATGGTGACGATTCTCGTAGTAGCCTCAACGCTACCCGCGGTGATCTCATCCTTTTTCAACTCGATATACCAATCGCAGAAGTCATCCCAGAAAAAGTGATACAGCAGAGAAACCGACGTATGAAATTCATATTTTTCGAGCCCGGCGTTAACGTCGATCGCCGTCTGGTTAAGTCTCGAAATGATCCATTTGTCGGGAAGCGAAAATCCGCCGTGCTCGATCAAACTTGCGTGATCAACGCCGGCACCTTCGGCATTCATGAGGCAGAATCTGGTTGCATTCCAGATCTTGTTGGCAAAATTACGATAGGTTTCCACGCCGACGTCATTCCACTTGATGTCCGCGCCGGTGGCAATCGACGCAAGGTAGATACGCGTTGCATCGACGCCGAATTTATCAAACATCTCGATCGGATCGACACCGTTATTACGGGACTTGGACATCGGCTTGCCGTCTTTTCCGAGGACCGTGCCGGTGACGATACAGTCGTCAAACGCCGTCTTTCCGGTAAATTTCTTTGTGAGCATCATCATCCGCGAAACCCAGAGAAAAATGATGTCGCGTCCGGTTACGAGTACGTCAGTTGGTAAAAATGCGTTGAGATCCGGCGTATCGGTAGTGTCTCCATTCCATCCGAATGTCGAGAAAGCCCATAACCCCGATGAGAACCAGGTATCGAGCACATCCTGGTCTTGACGGAGTTCCTTTCCACCGGCCTTTTCGCGAACTTCCGCTTCCGTGCGTCCGACAAACACATTTCCGTCCTCGTCGTACCATGCCGGAATTTGATGTCCCCACCACAGCTGTCTAGATATCGTCCAGTCTTTCAGATTTTCAAGCCAGGCCGTATAAACCTTTTGATGCGGGACCTCGGGCGAAAATGCCGGAACGCCCTTTCTCGCCAGGTCAAGAGCAAGGTCACGCATCTCATCCATTTTCACGAACCATTGGTCAGACAATATAGGCTCGACTATCGTTTTGCAGCGTTCGCAGATGGGCAGCGTTATCTCGTAATCGTCGATCTTTTCAAGCAGTCCCAGCTCGGTAAATCTCTCGACGACCTTTTCACGAGCAACAAACCGGTCCAACCCTTCGAACTCCGGCCCGGCAGCCGCATTCATAGTCGCGTCCTCGTTCATCACTAGAATCTGCTCCAGATCGTGACGCTGGCCGATCTGATAGTCGTTCGGGTCGTGGGCCGGCGTTATTTTTACCGCTCCGGTGCCAAATTCGGCATCGACATATTCATCCGCGATGATCGGTATTACGCGGCCTGTCAGCGGCAAGGCGACCGTTCTACCGATCAGATCTTTATATCGATCATCTGAAGGATTGACAGCAACCGCCGTGTCCCCAAGCATCGTTTCCGGCCGCGTCGTGGCGACGGTGACGGTTCGGTCGGTGCCAATAACCGGATATTTCAAATACGTGAGCTTTCCGTCCTTCTTGGTCTCCTCTTTGACCTCCAGATCCGACAAAACCGTCTTATCCTTTGGGCACCAGTTGACGATCCTGAGCCCCCGATAGATCCAACCTTCGTCATACAGCGTGCAAAAAACGTTTCGGACGGCGATCGACAGGCTGTCGTCCATCGTAAACCGGTGACGCAACCAATCGACCGACGCACCTTCGCGCCGCATCTGCTCTGTAATGGCATTACCGTATTGTTCTTTCCAGGCCCACGCCCGCTGGACAAACTCCTCGCGCCCGATATCTATCGGCGATTTATGGTCAACCTTTTTCAGCTGTTCGACCACCTTCCGCTGGACTGAAATACCTGCGTGATCTGTTCCAGGCAGCCAGAGCGTACGATAACCCTGCATCCGCTTTCGCCGTATCAGCACGTCCATTATCGTGTGCTGCAATGCATGGCCCATGTGAAGGCTGCCCGTTACATTCGGCGGCGGGATCACTATCGAATACGTTTTCGCGTCTGGATCTTCATTGATTTCGGGAGTAAAAAAGCCCTTCGTTTCCCAACGCTGATAATGACTTTCTTCCGCCGATTTTGGGTCGTAAGCTTTTGCCAATTCCATATTCGTCTGTGTTATTTCTTTTTCTAAGCCAACGGGGGTTAGTTCTCATCGTTTGACGAAAAGCTAACCGCCCGAGATTTTGTTTGATTGATTATCTACTTCCTGTAATCTTCGTCGAGAGCTTCGCGGATAAGCTTTTCAGCGATCCGAGGTACAGCTTCCTGCGCCGCTTCTCGGACGGCACGGTCGGAAAGTCTTTCCAGAACCGTACGCACGATCGTCTCGATCACTTCCGGCGAAATATTCGCTTCGGTAGGGCTTGAGGCCGAGGCTTCGGATCCCTCGCGAGGAGCAACATGCAAGTAGCCGGAATCGCTACCAGTCGCCGTTTCATTATCGTCGAGAACGAACTTCAGCGGCGTGTTGTCCGTTATGGCATTTACCGGCGGTTCGGCAGAAGTAATATCCGGAGCCCTCCAATCAAAGTTCGATTCAAGAGAAATCCCTTCTCGCGGAAATATGGCCGAGGAGGAATCGACTCGTTCGTCAAACGGATTGACGACCCTTCCTACCGGCATCGGCAGATCCGGAATGTTGGGATGAGTGGTCTCAATAATATCGTCATCCATTCCGGCATCACCAAGTTCCTGCGCCACCGAGGCAGTTGCAACCTTCGCGCGATCGACCGGCTCGGAAAAGCTCTCATAAGCAGGATTAGATTTTTCAGACTCCGGGAAGTTATTTGGTGCGATCGATCCGAACGGCGCCTCATTGACCTCCATTTCATCCTGCTCAAATACATTGTCTGCAGGGCTTGCCGGATCTCCACCTTCGGGCTCCGTATCGGCAGTTTCCGCTGTATCAAATGGACGGTTGCCGTCAACTCGGACGGTTTCCGGAGATGGCTGATCCGGATTTACCTCTTCGTTTGTGTCAGGCATTTCGAGCGTGTCCTGAAAACTTTGGTTGTAAAGGTGCTCGATGTCCGCGGTTTCAGGCTTATTCGGCTCCGAATTCGCTGCGAGAGCAAGGTACTCAGAAACCTTCTCGACCAGTTCGCGGATCGAATGGAAAGGCTTAGTAAAATAGTAATTAGCCCCTACCCGCGATGCTTCGCCCGGATCGAACGGCTCGAATGATCCGACCAGTAGGATCACAGGGATATGGCGAGTCGCTTCCCGCGATTTGATCGATTCGCAGATCTGATAACCGTTCATGCCAGGCATATGGACATCCGCGATCACCATATCAGGCAGGATTTCGACAAATTTCGCCATTGCAGCGTCGCCATCCGAAACCGACACAACCTCGATGCCTTCGTCTGCAAAGGTCAACTCGACGACTTTTCTGATCGTTACGGAATCGTCGGCTAATAGAATCTTTTGAGCTGTCACTATGTTTTGAACTCCTGAAAAGCACTCGACAACTTATTTTATCAAAAAGGGCCATCCCATTCACTTTGATGATGCGAGTTCGGCCGCAAGCCGTATTGCAGCAGTCATACTCGAACTCTGCGCGATCCCTTTTCCGGCGATATCGTATGCCGTTCCGTGATCGACCGATGTTCGGATCAATGGCAATCCAAGCGTAACGTTTACGCCGGAATTGAATGAGATCGATTTTACCGGGATCGTCGCCTGATCGTGATATAGTGCGACGACCATATCAAACTCACCCTGGGAGCATCGTAGAAAGATAGTATCAGGAGAATATGGGCCCGAAATGTCGATACCGAGAACGTCACGACAGTAAGTTACCGCCGGCAAGATCTCATCCCGCTCCTCGTCGCCAAACATACCGCCTTCGGACGCATGTGGATTGAGCCCGGCCATCGCGAGCCGTACCTTTTTATTTAGCAAGCGACCAAGCGTCCGGTCGGCAAAGGTGATCAGGTCGACCAAACTCTCTCGCTTTATCAGGTCGATCGCTTTTCGAAGGCTGACATGCGTTGAAAGCAAAACAACTCGCAGATCACCAGCGAAAAAGCTCATCGCAAATTTCTTTGTGTTTGTAAGTTCTGCGAGAAACTCGGTGTGGCCCGGATAATTATAGCCACCCATCGAGATCGCCTTTTTGCTTATAGGGGCCGTCGCCACAGCGTCGATTTCACCACAACGCCAAAGTTCGACTGCTTTTTCAATATACTCAGCTGACGCTTTTCCCGTGATCGCCGAATCGGTTCCATAAACGATATCGTCAGGCAAATTTGCCAGATCGACGATTTCTGAATCGCCAAGTACGCCCGTTGATCCGAGAGACCGGCTCACCGCTTCCAAATGGGTGCGATCTCCGATGACCTTACAGACATAATCTCCGGCTAGAGAGCCGAGTGCCTTCAAAACGATCTCCGGTCCGACGCCGGCGGCATCACCCATCGTGATGCCGACCGTCAATCGTCCAGAAGAATTTAGAGACATTGTTGGAATTTAGTCCTAGTCGGCCTGTCGGCGGCGAAAAGTAGGTTCTTCAAAATCCTCTTCCGTTTGAATATCCGGAGCCGAAAACGGGATCCTGGTCGATGATACTGCCGCCGCTTCGGACATTCGCGGCTTGGGGATCGCCGATGACATCTGGCTGTCAAAACCGGTTGCAATAACAGTTATCATGATCTCGTCGTCGAGATCTTCGCGTATGACGCTGCCCCAAATAATATCGGCGTTGTCATCGGCTTCCGCTTCGATCATGCCAATCGCGTCTTCGATCTCACTGAGTACCATGCGCGGGCCGCCAGTCACATTAATGAGGGCTGCTTTAGCTCCCTTGATCGAATTCTCCTCCAGGAGTTTGTAATCCAGGGCTGCACGCATTGCTTTGGAAGCCGCGTCCTCACCCTCCCCTCGGCCAATACCCATTAATGCTACGCCCTTGCCTCGCATAACAGTCGTCACATCGGCGAAATCGAGATTGATGATCCCCGGAGTGATGATCAGGTCGGTGATTCCGCGGACGGCCTGTAGAAGCACATCGTCGGCCCGCTTGAACGCGTCCAGAATAGTGATCCTCTCCTCGACTTCCCGAAGTTTTGAATTTGGAATGGTTATCAGCGTGTCGACAACACCGCGAAGTTCGGCCAGGCCTTTTTCAGCCTGTGCCATTCTTTTCTTGCCCTCAACGCCGAACGGCTTGGTAACGACCGCGACCGTCAATGCACCGAGTTCGATCGCAAGCGATGCGACGATCGGGGCGGCACCGGTTCCAGTTCCGCCGCCCAGGCCGGCAGTCACAAAAACCATATCCGAACCTTCGAGTACATCAAGCAATTTCTGATGATCTTCGAGAGCTGCGTCTCTTCCTATTTCGGGATTCGACCCCGCACCCAAGCCGCGTGTCGACTTGCTGCCGAGTTGGATCTTCATCGGCGCGAGAGATGCATTCAGAGCCTGCAGGTCGGTGTTCGCTACAATGAAATCGACACCTTTGATCCCTTCTTCGATCATTCGGTTGACGGCGTTGCCGCCGCCGCCGCCGACTCCGATCACCTTAATCCGTGCTCCAGTGATAGGCGGCTCGTCGATAAACATCCTAAGTCCGGTGTTGCTCATTTGTGGTCCTTCCATTTCTGACATATCGAGATCAAATTGCATAAGGTAACGAAAAAGCACGGGCTTTTCGAAATTTCATATTATAACTATATATTGTGCTCTCGGCGAATGAGCATACAACGATTTGCGGTAAAAATCCAGCCGACCTATAACTCCTAGCGAAATTTATCGCGAATATTTCCAAAGAACTCGGCGACCTTGCGGACCGGCGATTTACCTGATCCGTCCAGATCCCGCAACTGTACCTTCATCGACGTCAGGGCAAGCCCGCACGCCGTCGCCCAGGCGGGACTTTCGGCTTTTTCGGCAAGTCCTCCAAAGTATTGCGATTCCGGAAATCCGAGCCGCGTCGGGGCGTCAAACACCTGTTCGGCAAGCTCGCACATTCCCCTTGCCAGAGACCCGCCGCCGGTCATGATGACGCCTCCAGAGATCTGTGCCCGTGCAGAATTGACTTCGCGAGCGATGTGCTGCAGCAACTCAACCGCTCTGGGCTGCATTATGTCGCAAAGTATTTCCTTTGACAGTCCACGCGTCTCGCTGCGGCCAACAGGTTGTATCTCGATCGTTTCGGTTCTTTCGTCGTCGGAAAGAAGAAACCCTGCAACGCATCCAAACGCATGTTTTATCTTGTTCGCCTCAGGTATTGAAACACGCAGACCGACCGCGATGTCCTTTGTGAAATGCATGCTGCCGAACGGAAAGACGGCGGTATGTTGAACCGCACCTCGGCCAAAGATCATGGCGCTGGTAATTTCCGAACCCATATTTACGATCGCGCACCCGTATTCCTTGTCATCGTCGCTCAAGGTACTCTCGGCCGCGGCGAGCGGTTCGAGCAAGGTACGCTCGACATCCAGACCGGCCTTTCCGACGGCCTTGACGAGGTTTTGACGGGCTGCACTTGGGCTGATCACGACGTGGACCAGAGCTTCCAGCCGCGAACCGCTCATTCCCACCGGTTCAGTGATCCCGTCTTGTCCGTCAACGATAAATTCCTGTGGAACACGATTTACTATCTCCCAGCCCGGCGGCAGCGGCATTGCGGACGCCGATTCGATCGCCCGATCGATGTCTTCATCGGTGATCTCCTTTTCCGGGCCGGCAACGGCAACTACGCCATTTTTGTTCTCGCCCTTAAAATGCTCGCCGGACAGGTTTACCGTCGCAGAGCGAACGTCTACACCCGCAACTCGTTCCGCTTCGCCCACCGCCTTTCGGATCGCATCCGATACTGCCTCGGACGATGTCACGATACCTCGACGAGTTCCTTTGGATTCAGCCTCGCCGACGCCAACGATGTTCATCCGGCCGTCTGCGGCCGATTCACCGATCACACAGCGGACTCTGTCGGTCCCTACATCTAATCCGACTGAATGGATTTCGCTCGGCATAACTCTAGTTCCCCAAATACTCCAGGATGGGTGAGATGCCCATCGCATTCACCGACCTGACCTTGTCACCTTTTCCCGCCACCGCCTCTATTGCAGACTTAAGGCTTTTTCCAAGATTGTCTTTTGCGAGCGTCACGACAATCAATTTTCCCGCGTCCGTGATCACCGCCGCCGGATCGCGCGTATCGCCAAAATTCACCTCTTTGAGTCGGTCGGTAATCCCAAGATCGTGAGCCTCGTCAAGCATCTTCCGGTACATCTTCAAGCGGGCAAGATTCTCGGTCGGGGCTTTTTCTGTCTTCGATTCATCCCAGCCACGCAGGACAAAGGGCAATGCGGGTTCTGCCTTTGCCGCCGGAGCGAGAATAACGCCTTCGTTATCCACCAGAACATCGCCCGAAGACACCCGGACGATCGCGGCCGGAATACGCTCGACAATGTTGATCCTGATTCCGGCGGGCAGGACCATTGAAACGGATACCGACCTGACGAACGGAAGCTTTTCGATCTTTTCACGGATCGACGACAGATCCGCCTGCCAGACGCCCGTCTTTTCGGTGTTCGCCGCGACAACACGCTTGATATCGTCGGTTGAAGCTCGCTCGACGCCGCGCACCTCGATCCTTCGAACCGCAAAAAATCCGGAGGCCGTTGCGGTTCTATAACCGATCACGCCAAAAATCCCTATGCCGATCAAAAGGCCAACGATCAACACGAGCGGAGCCGCCCATTTACCCAATTTTTTCGCGGCCGCACTCCGGCGAATGCCTCGGACCGATTGAGACCTCGACCTCGCCGGACTCGGCGCTTTTTTCTTTGTTGTACTTCTCTTCGCTTTTGCCATTTACGATGGTTCTCTTTTTAAAACTTGAATTTATTTGTCTAATGCCGCCAATATCTCGTCGGAGAGTCTGGTAACACTTCCCGCACCCAATGTTATAACGAGATCCCCTGGTTGCAACTGCTCTACCACCCTTTCGGTGGCCGTCTCGATATCTCCCAGATAGTTCGCATTCTTATGACCGTGTTTCTTGATGTTCGCCGTCAGGATCTCGGCCGTAATGCCCTCGATCGGCTGCTCGCTAGCAGCATAAATGTCGAGTACGTAGAGAACGTCCGCGTTGTTAAACGCGAGAACAAAATCCTCCATAAGCTCTTTCGTTCTCGAATACCGATGCGGCTGGAATACAACCACCGTGCGTCTGCCGCCCGAGCTGTTTTTTGCGGCAGATAGAGTAGCCAAGATCTCGGTCGGATGGTGGCCATAATCATCAACAACGGTCACTCCGCGCTTCTCGCCCTTAAACTGGAACCGGCGGTTCGCGTTCTTGAATTTCACAAAAGCATCAGCGATCGTCTGAAACGGAATATCCATTTCGAGGGCTACGGCGATCGCAGCTAACGCGTTATAAACATTATGCTTACCCGGAACTGGCAGATGCATTTCGCCAAGCACCTCGTCGCCCTTCCAGACAGAAAAAGTGGAACCATAACTGTCGTCAAAGCGAATGCCATGAGCCGAAATATCGGCCTGAGCCGTCATCCCATACGTTACCCGGCGGCGCTTGATGTTTGGGATAAGCGACTGAACATTTGGATCATCAAGGCATATGATCGCGGCTCCGTAGAATGGTACTTTGTTTACGAAATCCGTAAAACACTGAACAACGTCCTCCATCCCCTTGTAGGACTCCATATGCTCTTTGTCGATGTTCGTGACAACGGCGATCGTAGGAGAAAGCATCAGGAACGAACGATCGCTCTCGTCTGCCTCGGTAACAAACCACTCAGAGTCACCAAGTTTTGCATTCGAGCCTAACGTATCGACAACGCCTCCGACAACCGTCGTCGGATCGATCCCGGCATGACCGAGAATCGTTGCGACCATCGACGTCGTTGACGTTTTGCCGTGGGTGCCGGACACAGCAACGCGGTAAGGCTTCAGCGTCATCAACTCGGCGAGCATTTCCGCACGCGGGATCACAGGAATACTGCGTTCCTTAGCTTCCAGAACCTCAGGATTATCAGGCGATACCGCAGACGAATAGACCACCACCTCGGCAGCACCGACATTTTTCGCATCGTGTCCCTCGGCGATCCCAACGTGAAACAGTTTCTCAAGCCGCTCAGTATTCTTTGATTTTCGCGCGTCGGAACCGGTCACCAGGAACCCCAAATTACAGAGCACCTCCGCAATACCGCTCATCCCAATACCGCCAATACCGATAAAATGAATATTCTTTACATGTCGAAACATTGTCATATCTAAACTTTTTGGAGACTCTCAATGAGGTCGACCGTTGCGTTCGCCGCGTCCGGCCGAGCCATCGCCCGTGCTGCCATTCCCATATCCGATATAAGCGATGGCTCCGTTAATAACTGCTTTAAAAGATCTGCCAGTCGTTCGCCGGAAAGCTCCGACTGAATGATCATGCGAACAGCGCCCTGTTTTGCCATTGCTTCCGCATTTTTGCGTTGATGATCGTCCGCAGCACTCGGTAGCGGCACCATGACGGCTGCCTTTCCAGCGGCCGCGATCTCGGCACAGGTTGTCGCACCGGCCCGGCATACGATCAGGTCGGCTTTTTCAAACTCATCCACGATGCTGGCGATAAACGGCCGCACCTCGGCCTCGATACCGTTTTCAATATATGAATTTCGAATCAGATCAAAGTCTGCTTCGCCCGTTTGGTGGGTTACTGCGTATTCGATCCCAGCATCTCTTAATAATGTAAGTGCAGATGATACTGCTACATTTATTGCGTGAGAGCCCTGCGAGCCGCCCGTGACCAAGATTCGAAGCGGGGCCTGAGGCGAGCGTGCCGAAATATCGAAAAATTCCTTCCTTACGGGGTTCCCAGTCACAACCGCCTTCGTTCCAAAAAACGGAACGGCCTCTTCGAATGTCAGCGCCGCTCGATCGACAAACCGAGCGAGCCGCCTGTTTGTATATCCGGGTATCGCATTCGAATCCATTATCATCGTCGGAAATCCCATAAAATGGGCGGTTAAAACTACCGGCCCTGACACATATCCGCCCGCACCAACAACTACCCCAGGTGCAAATTCTCTCAACAAACGACGGGCCTCCACAAAACTTCTCGGCAGCACCGCCATCCCCTTCATCTTTCCGAGCATGCCGACCTTTTTGAGCCCCGTGCTGTGGATCAGAGCCAGTTGAAAGCCGCTGTCTGAGACGATCTTTGTTTCCAACCCACGTGATGTTCCGACAAAAAGGACCTCTGAGTCTGCATCGCGGAAAACAATCTCGTTCGCAACGGCGATACCAGGATAAATATGTCCTCCGGTCCCGCCGGCTGCGATCAGTACTTTCATATCAAACAATTCACGGAGCTTTTACGCTCATGCACTGCGTGTCCGTCTGCTGTAGATCCGCGGCGTTTCGTCCTCGGCCACGGCCGAACGTCCGGCAAACCGCGAGATACTCAGGAGTATTCCGACTCCTGCCAGTGTCAATATCACCGACGAACCTCCGTAAGAAATAAACGGTAGCGGAATCCCTTTTGCCGGCAGGATCGAGATAACAACGCTGATGTTAAATAGCGCCTGAGCGATCAACCCGGTAATCAACCCAATTCCAAGCAGCATTCCGAACCGATCTGGGGCATTGATTGCCGCTCGCGTGCCTCTCCATAGCAGGAGGCCGAATGCCGTCACGACAGCCAGTGTGCCGATCAGCCCGAGCTCCTCACCGACAACCGAGAAAATGAAATCAGAGTATGGATAGGGGAGATAAAACAATTTCTGCTGGCCCTTTGAAAACCCCTCTCCCAAGATCCCGCCCGAGCCGATCGCGTAAAGCGATTGGACCACCTGGTAGCTCTCGTCGCCCGCATACTTGTAGGGATCGAGAAATGCCATAATTCGCTGAACACGCCATGGGGCCATCAAGATAGCGGCAACCCCAACGACGATCATCGAGCCGGCAACTGCCCCGATATGCATGATCCGCGCTCCGGCCGCAAAGTAGACCGCGGAAAATATGGCACACAGAACGATCGTCGTTCCGAGATCCTTTTCCAACATTACGAGTCCGGCCAACAGTCCAAGACACAGTAAACACGGAACAACGGTTGACTTTAGATCGGCAACGGTCTTCTCGTTCCTGGTCAGGAACCATGCAAGAAAGATCGGAAGAGCGATCTTAGCGAGTTCCGACGGCTGGAATGAAAGACCGCTGAACCGTATCCAACGACGTGCCCCGTTGATCGCCGGAAAGCCAAATACGGCAAATAGTGCGACCGACGTGATCGCGACTATCCCGATCACCGCCCACTTGTTTTGAAAAATATGATAGTCGACGCGGCTGACTACAAACATCACGACGATCCCGAACAAAACGAACGCAAGCTGTTTGAAGAAATACGTAAATTGGCTGTTTTCGCTCGACTCCTTCATGGCCATGATCGCCGAGGCGCTGTAGACCATCATTGCACCGAAGATCCCGAGACCCGACGCGATGCCGAACATGAACCAATCTGTAGACTTCTTAACGGCCATAAAAACTAAACTGCTGCCACCTTCGCCTTAAGCTTATTGACCTGACTTTTGAATTCCTTTCCCCGCTCTTCATAGCTGCAGAACATGTCAAAGCTTGCGCATGCGGGTGCAAGCAATACAGCGTCATCCCGCTTTGCAACTTCA
The DNA here is from genome assembly GCA_038245555.1 of Pyrinomonadales bacterium. GTDB lineage: Bacteria > Acidobacteriota > Blastocatellia > Pyrinomonadales > Pyrinomonadaceae > OLB17. Next base: position 16,161 of record JBBRSH010000024.1, read on the forward strand.
AAGCATTTCTTAACCGCATCCTCGAGCGATGTCGCACGAATGACGTCGGCAACTCCCTTCAATTGACTCTCAATATTGTCAGCGTCCTCGCCGATCACAACCAGTGCCCGGACCGAACTTTCGATTAGCGAGATGAGAGGAGAATACGGTGCATTCTTGCCGCGGCCCCCGAGGATCAGGACCGTTTTTCCGCCGCCGTCGGACAACGCTTCGAGAGCCTTGCTTGTCGCGTCAACTGAGGTTGCCTTCGAATCGTTATAGAAGCGGACGCCGTCGATCTCAGTCACAAATTCGATCCGGTGCTCAACACCTTTGAAACCGGCCAGCGTCTCTCGCATCGATCCCGGCGAAGCTCCGGCCGCAAGCCCGGCCGCGAGAGCCGCCAGAACATTCTCGACATTGTGGGTGCCGCGTAAGAATATCTCGCTGCGGTGCGCCATGACGGATTCGTTTCCATCGGCTCGGCAGACGAGGTTCTCTCCTCGCAGAAAGAATCCGCTCTCTAATTCTCGTCTTACGCTAAACAGCACCGTTTTTGCGTTCAACCCGGCCGCCCATTTGACCGTTAGTTCATCATCAGCATTCAGGATCGCGACATTGTCGCGAGTCTGGTTCATAAAAATGCGGTGCTTCGCGGCCGCATAATCAAGAAATGACTCGTATCGATCGAGATGGTTCGGCGTTACATTGAGGCACAACGCAATATCGGGGCGAAAGTCCTTGATCGTCTCAAGCTGAAAACTCGAAAGCTCGACGACGGTCCAACTGTCGTCAGAGGACGCCTCGGCAAGGCTGACGAGCGGAGTGCCGATATTTCCGCCAACAAGTGTCGGCATTCCCGAATTCTTAAGCAGCTCTCCAATCAGCGTGGTTGTCGTCGTCTTACCGTTAGATCCGGTGATCCCAACGATCCGGCCCTTCATGAAACGGTACGCAAGCTCGACCTCCCCGATCACTTCCCCGTCCTTGCGGTCCACGTATCTCGCCGGAATAGTGTTCGTCGGAACTCCCGGGCTAATAACGACAAGGTCGATCTGATCAAGTAGCCACGACGGCACCTCTCCGGCCATTAGGCCAACACCATTGCTTTCTTTGAGAGCACGGGCCTCGTCGGACCATGCAGACACGTCTTTTTTGTCAAAAAGTGCCACAACCGCCCCGCGGTCCGCCAGGAATTTTGCGGACGCCACGCCCGATCGCCCAGCACCCAGAACCAATGATTTTCTTCCCTCGATCTGCATTAAGATCCCAAACCCTTATCACACTAACGACAAACGCTATCTCAGCTTCAACGTCGACAAACTAAGCAGAGCGAATAAAATCGCAATGATCACGAACCGAAAAACGATCTTCGGCTCCTTCCATCCGGACAATTGAAAGTGATGGTGCAGCGGAGCCTGGCGAAAGATGCGCCTTCCGACGCCTCCGCTTCTCTTTGTAAATTTGAAATACGATACCTGCAGCATCACCGAGAGTGCCTCGAGAATAAAGACGCCGCCGACGAACGGCAACAAAAACTCCTGCTTTGTCAGGATCGCTACGGTCCCAAGGGCTCCGCCGATCGCGAGCGAACCGACGTCACCCATAAATACCTCAGCAGGAGGCGAATTGAACCATAGAAACCCGAGGCTTGCTCCGACCATCGCTCCGCAGAAGACGGTTAGCTCACTTGTCATCGGATTATGGGTCAGGTCGAGGTAATCCGCCCAACGCTTGTCGCTGCTCACATACGTCAATGCGGTCAATGCCGACATCGCGATGAATGTGACGCTCGACGCAAGCCCGTCCAGGCCATCGGTCAGGTTGACGGCGTTGGATGAGCCGAGCAGGACAAAAACGATGAACGCCAGGTAAATATAAGGTCCGACAACAGTTATGTCCGTCTGAGCCGTCGCCTTGAATAACGGTATGCTGAGATTCCACTCATAGTTTGTAAAGAAATACAGCACTGCCCAGATACCGAGAGCCGTGATCAATTGTCCCGCAAGCTTTTGTCTCCCGGTCAGCCCCAGGCTTCGTTTCTTTACGATCTTGATATAGTCGTCCAGAAATCCGACTAGCCCAAAGAGCGTCGTCGCTATCAAGGCCACCCACAAATACAGACTGTCGAGTTTTCCCCAAAGCAGTGTCGCGAAGATGACGGCCACAATTATCAGGACACCGCCCATTGTTGGCGTACCTTTCTTGGCGTGGTGCTCAAGAGAAAGCTCTTCCCGGATCTCCTGGCCAACCTTGAGTTCTTCGAGCTTTCGAATGACCTTCTTTCCGAAGAAAAGCGAGATCAACAGCGCCGTAACCGTTGCGAGTCCGGTGCGAAACGTTACGTACTGGAAGACGTTTAGGCCCTTGTAAAATACCGACCCGCTCGTCTCGCCATACGCTTTGAATATCAACTGGTATAGAAGGTAGTAGAGCATCCTATGACGTCAGAGCCGAGGTCTTACCTAGCCGCTCCGCGATTACCCTCCAGATCAAATTTTTCCAGCAGCCTCGCTATAACACGTTCCGTTCGGACCCCTCGGGAACCTTTTACAAGAATCACGTCGCCGGGCCGTACCATTTGAACAAGGATCTCGCCGGCCTCGTCAGCGGTTTCGGCGGTGATCCCGCGTCCAAAACCGAGTGAAGCCGCACCTTCGACCAAAGATCGTCCAAGCTCGCCAACGGCTATCAACTCGTCGACCGGATATTTTCCGATCGACGCCCCGGTCTTTCGGTGGACCTCGGCCGCCTCGGAACCCAGTTCGCGCATCTCGCCCGCAATGATTATCTTCCGCTCGCCTGCTCCGGCTCCCTCGACAAGCGTTCTAACCATCGACAATAACGCATCAGGATTTGAGTTGTAAGAATCGTCTATGACCGTAAACCCCGCCTTGAATCGAAGCACCTCGCCACGCTGCGACGGGGCTCCAGCGGTCGCCAGCTGCGATGCGATTTCGCCAACTGGCAGCCCGGCGGCAAAGCCGACGGCGGCAGCAGCAAGTGCATTTAGAATGTTATGCTTGCCGTTGAGCCGGAAGTGAACAAGCCCCTCTCCGTCTGGCGTGCGGAGCTTAAACGAAGTGTTTCCGAAGCCGCCGAAGACTATTTCGCTCGCGCTTACATCTGCCGGTTTTTCGATTCCAAATGTGACCGTCCGGCCGCGGACAAGCTGAGTCATGGCGGCAACTCTAATATCGTCCGCATTGAGAACCGCAGTCCCGCCCACTTTCATACCCTCAACCAGCTCGGCCTTCGCCCTGGCGATGTTCTCGATCGTTCCAAGATGTTCGAGGTGAACTGGAAAAACATTTAACTCGACCGCTATCTCAGGCGGTGTAATACGGCAGAGACGGGCGATCTCGTTCAGCGGAGTCGACATCCCCATTTCAAGGACCGCTATATCATAACTGTCATCAGCCGCCAGCCGCAGTACTGTCAATGGATGACCGAGCCCGTTGTTATAGTTTTTTACGTTTCGGAGGATCTTGCGGCCTCCGGACTCGAGAACGTGTGCTGTAAGCTCTTTGGCAGTCGTTTTTCCTGCACTTCCCGTTATGGCGACGACTGGTTTGTTCCATTCCAAATAAACGCCGTGGGCGAGGTTTTGGAGTGAAACAATAACGTCATCGGTAAAAATTAACCGGTCACGATATTTTTCAAGGGCGGCATGTTCCGCAAACCTGTCTTCGCGAACAACCGCGGCCACCGCTCCGGCGGCAAGTGCATCGGCCGCAAAGGACGTCGAATCGGCGAAGTCCCCGTTGAACCCGTTATCCCGGTACTCAGGCTGCGAAAGGGCAAAAAACACGTCGCCCGCCTTTACCTTGCGTGAATCAATCACAAAGTTCGTGACGTCACGTTCGGCCAAAGCGGGGTCGACAAGCGGCGCGGCCGCGTTCATGTATCTGATTGCCTTTTCGAGTTTCAAGTCTTTTCCAACAGCCTTTCCGTAGATGATCTGTTTCTGAGCCAAGCCTTCGCCACCCCTTTGTTTTTGGGGACTTTGCTATTGGCCGGTTTTTTATCGACCTGTTTCTTATTGTCACTTGCCGGCTTCGAAATAACGCGATCCCGTTCGTTCACCGACACTTTTTTATCAATGCTTTTGATCTCATCCTTACCGCCTCTTACGGAACGGCCGGTCTCCGGGATGTCTTGAGCAACGGTCGAATCTTTCATCGCGTTGCCGTCAGGCTTGATATTCATCGCGGGAAGGATCGATTCGGCAATCGACTTAAACACCGGAGCAGCAACCATGCCGCCGTCCCGTGCGCCTACTTTCGGTTCGTCAATGACAACGACAATGACAATCTCAGGGTTATCCGCCGGCGCCATTCCGATAAAGGACGAAACATACTTGCTCGGATCGATTCGCTTTGTTTTCGGATCAAATTTCCACGCCGTTCCGGTCTTTCCGGCGGACGAATATCCATTGAGTTGGGCGCGTCGTCCGGTCCCCGTTAGCACAACCTGCCTAAGCATTTTGCGCAGATTACGGGCAGTCTCGGTTGATACAACTCTGACATCTTCGGATCTATTCGAAGGGATCGGTTTCTCCTCCGGCTTACGAATTTCCTTGATTATGTGCGGCTGAATTCTGACTCCGTCGTTTGCTATCGTCGCAAAAGCAGATGCCATTTGCAACGCCGTTACCCCGATTTCATATCCGATCGCCATCGACGCCAACGAATCACCATTCCAGCGGTCCGGTGAGCGTACAATGCCGCTTGTTTCGGCCGGAAGTTCGACGCCGGTGCGGTTCCCAAAACCGATCTTCTGCAGCGTTGCCCAGAAGTCGTCCTTACCTACGCGCAAGCTTGTTTTGATCGCACACACGTTGCTCGAATGTGCCAGCGCCTGCGCATAACTGACCATCCCAATGTGATGCGAATCCGAAAACTTATGGTTCGCCACGGTGATCGTCCCATTTCCGGCATCGATCATGTCATCGGGCTGAAACAACCCTTTTTCCAAAGCGGCCGAATAGGTGACGAGCTTAAAGGTCGAACCCGGCGAGTACGAACTCTGGATCGTGTGATTTGAAATACTATCGGGAGAGGCTGTCTTTATCGAGTTCGGGTCGAACGTCGGGTAATTAGCCATCGCCAAAATTTCTCCGGTCTTGACGGCGATCGCGACCGCCATGCCCGACTTCGCGTTCGCGGCCCGGACTCCGTTTTCTAAGGCCTGCTCGGTCTTGTATTGATAGGACGTTCCGATCGTTAACGCGATATCTGCGGGCCGCTCGTGATCATCAACAGTCTCGTCGTAAATTCGCCCGGTGCGGTCACGTTCCTGCAGTGTCCTGATAACCGCACCATGAAGGGCGTCATCCTCCGACTGCTCGATGCCGGCCATTCCGTTGTCATCCAAATTGCTGAACCCTATGACCTGGGCCGCCAGCGACCCATTGGGATAGCTGCGGACCTGGTCTTCTGTCCAGTGAAGTCCCGTAAATCGGGGCTGATCGGCCTTTTTTGCCTCGGAGGTGTCGAGCGTTCGATTGATCTTTTGAACCGTCTCTTCGTCGACTTTCTTTAGAAGCGAAACAAAGTGTTTGCCGGCAGTCTTCCCTTCGTTCAACTGTCTCACAAGCTGAGCAGCGTCGAGTTTTAGTTCTTTCGAAAGTGTTTTCGCCGTCCTTTCAACATCAACGATTTCCGTCGGGTCAACATAAAGCGATTTGACACGAACGCTGATCGCGAGTGCCCGATCATCACGGTCATAGATCGTTCCACGCAGCAGCTTAGTCTTTTTTACGTCTATACGCTGGATGTCGGCTCGTTCCTTGAGCCAGGCGTGCTGCGTCACTTGCAGATGCACCAGGCGCACGGTGATGCCGAGCATCCACACCGTGAAAAATGCCACGATCAGCATAAATCGCGAGAACGCTACCTGTCGCGAGTTTGTCTTCTTATTTTTTGCAATTCGTTTCGTCGCCATAGTTGGATCGGTTCAAAGTGTTAAGAAGACTCGTTGGTTCTTGGTACTTAATGGGTCGGTCGCCGGTTTTGACTAACTGTCGCAATCTGGGGTTTACCCGGCTTGGCCTTCGCGGGAGCCGGTTGTTTCGGAGCGGTCCCGGCCTTTTGCACCTTGGTCCCGCTGTTTACAAATGCAGCCGGTATCGCCGACGCCGTCGGAGCGGAGGAAACTATCGGACGAACGAGCTGAGCCGTAGACGGGCCGGACTGTTTAGTGTCTTTTGCCCCGGTGACTAGTGACGCGACCTCGGCCACCACACTGGTCATACCATATTTCATCGCTGCCTTTTTGATCTCACCGGGCGAAAATGCGATCTCGCGGGAGACCATCAGCCGACGCTTTTCGGCTTCTAGATCATCAAGCTGTTTGCGAAGGCGCGAGTTTCGAATCCCGTAATCTATTGATGAGAAATGTTGGCGGGCCGCCAGAAAGAACCCGGAGACGAGTATTACGAGACATGCAAACATCAAAAAATAAAGCTTAAATCGCCCGCCGCTGCGTCCTCTTTCGTTTCGCTCGATCGGTTGTCGGCGCTTCCTAGTAATGTTGCTCATCTTAAATTCCTCCGGCTGGTGTCAGTATTTCTATTCAGCTCCAAGCCTTTTGCAGGCTCGCAATTTTGCACTTCGTGACCTCGGGTTTTCCCTTGTTTCGTCATCGCCGGGCAATATCGGCTTTTTTGTGAGGATGTCGACTTTCTTCTTCGCACCGCAGACGCATTGTGGAATACGCGGCGGGCAAATGCATTTTCCTGAGAGTCGCTGGAACGCGTGCTTCACAATGCGGTCCTCAAGGCTGTGAAAAGTAATTACCGCTAAAACACCTTGATCGCTCAAACATTCGATCGCTCCCGTCAAAAAATCTTCAAGCATTTCAAGTTCCCTGTTTACCGCGTTCCTCAATGCCTGAAAAGTTCGCGTTGCGGGATGGATCTTATCTTTTGGGTTACGCCGGACGGACCGCTCGCAAATTTCCGCAAGTTCCCTGGTCGTCGTTACCGGCTCTCCGCTCTTGTTTCTTTCAATGATCCGTCTCGCGATCCGCCGCGAGAAACGTTCTTCGCCATACTGATAAATAATATTCGCGAGATCTTCCTCTTTCGTCGTTCGAAGCAGGTCAGCCGCTGTCGGCCCGCCCGATGTCGCGTCCATCCGCATATCAAGCGGCGAATCGTACCGAAAACTAAAGCCGCGGCCGGCGTCATCAAGCTGAAGTGACGAAACTCCGAGATCGGCGATCACCGCATCAACCGATTCGATCTTTTCGGTCTCGATAACTTCGCGTATCGCCGAAAAGTTGCTGTGGACCACCCGAAATCGTGAACCGAACCGTTTCAGCCGGGCCGTCGCCATCTCGATCGCCGCTTCGTCCTGGTCAAAACCGATAACTTCTACCGTTTTCGACGCGTCGAGCATCGCTTCCGAATGCCCACCGAGGCCGAGTGTTGCGTCGATAACGCGCGAACGACTCTGTACGTCGATAATTCGCAGCGTTTCCTCGAGGAGCACCGATCTGTGCGAAAATACGGGTTCGTCCGTCTGCATCTTCAAAGAACCGATGGATCAGTCGATACTTATTCCAGAGGGTCCCTAGACCACTCGTCGAAAAAAGATCTGTAAATTTCGAAAAAGGTAAGACTACCCTCAAAAAACCGCAGCCCAAATTAACGGCCAATATCGTGGGAGATCGTGCGAAAAACATTCGAAAAAAGGCATGATTCTGCGCTTAAGTCTTTAAACACTGTCTTCAGTTCGTCATGTCCGGTTTTCACCTTTATTTCGTTGTTTGTTCAAATGCTATTAGGATATTACTCGGAATCTCGATTTACTGTCAAGCGATATTTTGGTCATTTTTTAATCATGCGTTTAAATGTCCTTAAGGTCTCGCAAGAGCGCAAAAAACGCAGTTTTTGGTTTTCCGTTTGTGCTGAGATACGATAAACCCTTTCCTGCGATTCAAGATGAATACCGCGTTCTATCAACTCCTTTTGTTCGGCCTGTTGGCCGCTCTCGCAAATATTGTGGGCGGCCTGGTACTTTTTCCGTCGACACGGCTCAAGAATTACAAGCAATTCCTAAAATACCTGCTCGCGCTCGGTGCCGGATTCATGCTCGCGGTCACGATCTTCGAGATCTTGCCAAAAACAATATTGCTCTGGCAAAAACGGTTTCCCGATTCCGGAGACGAACTTTATCTCCCGATGCTGCTGTTAATGGCCGGATATCTGCTCACCCAATTTTTCGAGCACACAATAGCTCCGCACTTTCACCTTGGTGAATCGATGCCCCACGGCGAGATGATCTCAACCTCCTCGGCTTATACAGCGGTTGGAGGGCTACTGATCCACACGTTTTTTGACGGTGTCTCGATCGCCGCCGCCGCCCAGATCGACTTCAAGCTCGGCCTGCTCGTTTTCATTGCAGTTTTTCTACACAAATTTCCCGAGGGATTTACGATCGGCTCGATGATACTCGCCGCCGGCAAAGGATTTCGGGAAGTGCTGATCGCCACGTCGACCATCGGAGCCACAACACTGATCGGCGTGATCGTCTTTTACGTGATCGGCACCAATCTCGGCGGGACAGTCGCGTACGCGCTGCCGCTCGCCGGAGGCGTAACGTTATATGTGGCGGCCAGCGACCTCATCCCCGAGGTCAATCATCACGGCGGCAATCGTCCGCTCGTTTCCCTCTCCATTTTCGCCGGCGTCGCCCTGTTTTTCGGGGCCCATTCGCTGCTTCACCAACTACTCGGCCTGTAGGTTGCCCATCTCCGAAATTCATCTTTTTGGAACAAACCAAACCCTAGGTCGTTAAATGTATCGGAGGTACTTTTGGTAATCATGCGAGTTCCATTGTTAGCAGGCATCCTAAGTCTACTGGTTCCCGGCGTCGGGCAGATATATAACGGTCGTATCATAATCGGAATAATCTGGCTGGTTCTTACCGGCGTTTCATGGATCGGCTCCGTCGGGACCCTAGGGTGGGTAGTTCACCTGATCGCGGCCTGGTGTGCATACAGTTACGCAAGGGAAAATCCCATTCGACCCTAAAGTCTCTTCTTTTCTCCTCCTCTCGCCCGACGTCCGCTGACGTCGGGCTTTTTAATGCGTTTCGGAAATAGTTCGGGATTTTGTAGTATTCTTGTCGGTCTATGGTAAAAGAAGGAATACCGTTCGTGCTCATCCCTGCTTTTTTCGTGGCGATGTTTGCGATCTTACAGTGGTGGATCCCAGCCGCGGCCTTTCTATTCATATGCTTATTCATGGCGTACTTCTTTCGTGACCCCAGACGGACAATCCCAGACGAACCGAATATTGTGGTTTCGGCAGCCGATGGACGCGTTACGCGAATAGAGGAAACTTCGGCCGGCAAGTTGGTGAGCGTATTCCTATCCCCCCTTGACGTCCACATCAATCGATCGCCGATTGCCGGCACGATCGTCGACGTCAACTATGTTAAGGGCAAAAAAATTCCTGCGACCAGCAACAACGCAAGCTTTGTTAACGAGCGCAACTCTTTGCTTATCGAATCTTCCGAAATGACGGTGATGTGTACACAAATAGCGGGAATCTTGGCGCGCCGCATTGTCTGCTGGCCACACAAAGGCGATAATCTTGAACGCGGACAGAAATTCGGCCTGATAAAATTCAGTTCCAGAACCGATTTGTTGCTACCGGCCGAAATTGACATTCAAGTAAATATTGGCGACCGGGTTAAAGGCGGAGAAACGATAATCGGCCGACTCGATAGAAAAGCATAGGTTGGTCATCGGAATAGCTTCGCGGGAACGATCAGCTAAGATCCCGTAACTGAAATTCAAATACATTTGATGGACGACGAAGAAAACCACCAGCAACCGGCACATAAGGGACTTCGAAAGGGACTATATGTGATACCGACTCTCTTTACCGCGGCTAACGTCGGTATGGGCTTTCTGGCTATCCTTTGGTCTGTACGCGGCTTTCAAGCGGCGACAGGTAATCCGGCGTCCGCCGCTGTCTATTTCGATCAGGCGGCGATCGCCATGGGGCTCGCGATCCTATTCGACACGATGGACGGACGTGTTGCTCGAGCAACACACACTGCGACCGAGATCGGTGTCCAGTTGGATTCACTCGCGGACGTTCTCACGTTTGGGATCGCACCGACTGCCCTTATTTACTGTTGGGCAGTGGCTCCAACATTCTCCGAAGGCACCCTGCCCTACAATGTCGGGGTAATTTTACTATTTGTTTATCTTATGTGCGGGGCATTTAGGCTCGCTCGGTTTAATCTTCAGGCAACCCGCCCGAGGGTCCTTGAGGAAGGCGCCGGAAAACTGGACAAAAAACATTTCGTGGGATTGCCCATTCCGCCGGCGGCGGGACTTCTCGCATCGATCGTTCATTATTCGCCCACGCCGCTAAATTTTTACTCCGCTTCATTTGGCCATCTTTACACGATCTTGATCTACATTCTGCTTGTCGTTCTAAGCATTTTAATGGTCAGTAAGATCCGTTACTCCAGCTTTAAGTCGGCTGGAGCAGTTCGCCTTGGTTTTATGGTTGTGGTGCTTCTCGCAGCCGCAGGTATGCTCATCTGGTTTTATTCGATGTACGCCCTCCTCGCTATCTCCGTTATTTACGTTTCCCATGGCATCGTCGGCTGGCTCTACCGCCTCGCTTTTGGACGGAGATCTACCACTCTGCCGTCTGAAGCAGCCTGATAGTTATTTGCAAACCGCTTTATGGGGCATTGGCCAACTATTTCTCGAATTGTGATCTCACGGGAAGCTCGGGCTCGATCACCTCGTAGCGATGTACTTAGGTGGCCAATATAAAAAATCACCCTCTTTGAATTAGCCTCGATAACGTTGAGAGTTTGTATTCTCCGAGCGTAATTTTCGGTTTGATCTCGGATCGATATTTCTGATCGATCCCAAAATTGATAGTCCGCTACTTTGAGAAGATCTCCCTGGATGGACAAATATCGGCGAGAACACATTCCCGGCAATTCGGACTTCTCGCCTTACATATGCGTCTTCCATGAGAAATGATCCAGTGTGGAAATATTATCCAATATTTTTTAGGAACGAGCTGCGAAAGATCGTTCTCGATCTTTTCAGGCCTTTCCTCCCTCGTTAGACCGAGACGTTGCGACAATCGCATCACATGTGTATCGACAACGACACCGGACGCGAGACCGAACGCATTTCCAAGGACAACGTTAGCAGTTTTGCGGGCGACGCCACCAAGGGTAAGTAGATCCTGCATGTTCTTGGGTATTTGTCCGCCATAGACATCGATCAATCGTTGGCACGCCGCCTGAATATTTTTTGACTTATTTCTAAAAAATCCGGTGGAGTGGATGTCTTTTTCCAGTTCGCTCTGAGAAACACTTAAATAATCTGCCAGCCCGGTATACTTACGAAAAAGACCTGCCGTAACGATATTTACCCTTTCATCCGTGCACTGGGCCGACAGAATGGTGGCCACGAGAAGCTCAAACGGAGTTGTGTAGTTCAGAGCACAGTGAGCGTCGGGATAAGTTTTTCGCAACCGCTTAATGATCAGGTCGGTCCGAGTTTCTAGATTCCTGTTCATGGCGCAAGGCTAAAAAAGAATGATTCAAAATGCAAATTTGCAGCTCTTTCGGTAAGATTGAACCGCGTCGAGGTATTTCGGTTGGTTGTGAGAAAAACCAGATCCCGTACGCCGACAACAGACTTCTTCATGAACGTTCCATTGCTAGATCTAAAAGAACAGAATTCCGCTCTTCGGCCAGAGATCGATGCCGCTCTTTCTCGCGTACTGGACTCCAATGGGTTTATTTTGGGCGACGAAGTCGCGCAACTCGAAACCGAGTTGGCCGACTACTGTGGTACCAAACACGCGATCGGTTGTGCCTCCGGAAGCGATGCGATCCTGCTTGCCATGATGGCCCTCGACATTGGTCACGGTGATGAGGTAATAACTACACCCTACAGCTTTTTCGCAACCGTTAGTTCGATCACGAGGCTCGGTGCGATACCGATTTTTGTCGATATCGACCCAATAACATACAACCTTGACTGCTCACAGATCGAAGAGAAGATAACACCGCGTACCAAGGCGATCGAGCCCGTTCATCTTTACGGCCAGTGTGCGGAAATGTCCGCCTTATCTGAAATCAGCTCAAAGTATGGCATTCCGCTTGTTGAAGACGCCGCTCAAGCTATCGGTGCAGAGGAAGGCGGAATTCGGGCAGGTGGGATGAGCTCGGTCGGTTGTTTTAGTTTCTATCCTTCAAAAAATCTGGGCGGAATGGGCGACGGGGGATTTGTTACGGTCAACGATGACGATTTGGCCGCCAAACTGCGCGCTCTGCGTGTGCACGGGTCAGAAGTAAAGTATTACCACAAATACATTGGCCTAAATTCGCGCCTTGACGGCTTTCAGGGCGCGGTACTTAGGGTTAAGCTGCCACATCTCGATACTTGGACCGATCGGCGGCGGGATAATGCCAGTAGCTATTTCAACCTCTTTACGGATGCCGGTTTGACGGAGCAGATCACTCTGCCGGTAGAGCGTGAGAATGCCAGGCATATTTATAATCAATACGTGATTAGAGTACCCAACGAGAGAGATCGCCTCCGATCCTTTTTGACGGAGAAAAGTATTGGCACGGACGTTTACTATCCAGTGCCGTTGCATCTACAAGAGTGCTTTGCGTATCTTGGTTACGCGGCAGGCGATCTTCCGAGGTCTGAAAGTGCTGCAGCCGAAACGTTGGCTCTGCCGATCTATCCGGAACTGCGACCGGAACAACAAGAGTATGTTGTCGATTGCGTTTCGGAATTCTTTTCGCACAATTAATGCCTAACTCAGATTTACTCGCTATCGATTCGAAAAGCACCAAAGCAAGGGCCTTTCTGCTCCTTGCAGTGGTCGTAGCGGTGCTTTTTGGATGGATCGCGGCCCGTGGGCAGTTCGGCGATATGATAGCCGAACTAACAACTCCAAACGATCCGACCGCCCCGACAATGGCCGAAGCGGCACGAAGTTTGGCTCCCTCAGATCCTCTCACAATGTGGCTTCGTGCGACATTAGAAAAAAACGTCTTCACGCCGGAGAAAACCGATGCCGCCGTGAGCATGTTTGAGGATACCGTACGGCTTTCGCCGAGGGATTTCCGGTGGTGGATCGAGCTTGGCCGAGCTTACGAACAGGCAGAGAAGCCTGAACTTGCTGAAGCAGCCTTCAAACAAGCGATCGCTTTAGCTCCGAAATATACATTCCCGCGATGGCAGATCGGCAATTATTATCTCCGCCAAGGCCGGGAAGAAGATGCGTTTGCGGAGTTAAAAAGGGCGACAGAGAGCAACCAAACCTATCGGGAACAGGTGTTTTCGCTGGCATGGGAGTATTACAATAAAGACATTGTAAAACTGGAGCAGATAGCCGCAGATCGCCCGGATGCATCTGCGGGACTCGCACTGTTCTACGGACAGCGAGGCCTTGCCAGCGATTCCTTACGAGTTTGGAACAAGCTCACAGCAGACCAAAAACAGGACTATCGTCAGACCTTAGCCGCTCTTGCTCAGGGCCTTTACGACCGTCGATACTTTCCGGAGGCGCTTGAATTCACGAGGCAAGATGGAATGGATCAGGACTCCAAACCCGAGACTGTGACCAATCCTGGCTTCGAAGGTCCAATTGGTAGTACAAGCGACACAAGGTTCGGCTGGATGATTGTTCGGGGCGATAGCAAACTGGACATGTCGTCGGACTCGGGAGTCCATTATGAAGGTGCAAAGAGCCTCCGGATCGCCTTTAAAAATTATGTCAAACCCGACTTGAATAACATTTACCAAACCGTTGTCGTTGAGCCCGGAAAATCGTATAAGCTAAGTTTCTGGGTGCGAACTGAAAACCTGAAAAGCGCAGGACTGCCCGAGCTGCAGGTGGTCAATGCAAATGACGACAAACTAATTACATTGTCGTCCCCTTTTCAGGGTGGTACGAACGACTGGCAACAGGTAGTCGTCGAATTTACCACGCCGTCTAATTGCACTGGTGTTCTTGTCCGGACGGGCCGTGCTTTTTGCGGAGATAATTGCCCGTTAACAGGTATTTTTTGGTATGACGAATTTGAATTGCATAAACTGAATTGAGAATTTCACACCTCGCAAACAATGCCGTTTTCTTTCTGATCTGCGCGTGCATCGTGGGTTCAACCCTGCTTTACGGTACGGTGCACCAGCCTACGCTCGCACTATTTTATGCAGTGGTCGCTACGATGGTAATTATTTGGGCCGTTAACGGGTTACGAAACGGTGTATTTCGATATAGTCGTCACGCCCTACAAATTCCACTATACGCGGCTGTTTTGTACGCATTTATTCAAATAATCCCTTTCGGGTCGATCGCCGAAACCGCTCGGCTAACCGGTATCCCGCGAACGATCTCGGCGGCACCATTCGACACCGAAGTCGCAGCATTTCATTTCCTCGCACTGGCATTTTTCTTTTCCCTTGTCCTGGTCTACCTCGATTCGGCTGCTCGTCTACAGCGAATGGTGGGCGTGATCGCTATTTTCGGCTTTATTTTTGCTTTTTTTGCGATACTTCAATCGGTTCTGTCGCCAACGAAGATCTACGGTATTCTTGAACGCCCGACACCGTTCGGCTCATTCGTCAACCGGCACAATTTTGCAGCCTTCATCGAAATGACTTTGGCGATACCTCTGGGCCTGATGTTTACCGGCGAGGTCCCCAAGGACAAAAAGCTGCTCTATATCACCGCGATAACGTTAATGGGAACCTCATTACTCCTGAGCGGTTCGCGCGGTGGCTTTGTCGCGGTCGTGGCCGAGGTCATTCTCCTTGTGATACTCACAACTCGAACGCACGGAGCTAGGGCCATAGCCCTGAAGGTAGGCTTATCGACACTCTTGGCATTATCGGTGGTCGTGGGGGCGGTTTTAGTTGGCGGCGAAACATCCTTTAGCAGATTCGCCGACACCGTCGCATCGAAGGATCCATCAACGAATAGGACGCATCTTTGGAGTGTCACGTCACAGGTCATTGCTGCAAATCTTCCATTTGGAGCCGGGTTTGGAGCATTTGGCCAGGCCTTCACGCCGTTTGATGATCTCAGTGGGTTGGAGAGGGTAGAACAGGCCCATAACGACTATTTACAAGTTTTGGCGGATGCCGGCATCGTAGGCGCGGCCATCGGCGGATTATTTTTGTACCTTCTGATCCGCGACTCGCGGCGAAGTATTGGGATCCAAAATACTTTCCGTCGCGGCGTTGCGATCGGAGCTATTTCGGGTATATTTGCGGTCCTAATACACAGTCTTTTCGACTTTGTTCTTCACACAACCGCGGTCTCGTTCCTCTTTCTTACGTTGATCGGTTTGCTCGTTGCGGCGGGACGCGAATATAGGGATGACCTTGTTGGAGAAACTGATCACCGCAAAGGCCGCCGCCGCTCCTCGGCAAGCATATCGGAATTCAGCCGGGATCCGTATAAAGAGAAAACCCGGTCCCGCCGGCCCTCGTGATACCCCGCTAAGTTTACGGCATTATTAGCCACGCAATACCTTCGTCCTTTGAAGTTGTAACGAAAAACCTTGCTCCACGATTAACCGCCGCAATTTCGCCTAACTTTGTGATGCGAGGCATGATCAACGCAGCCTTTAACCTCGATCCAAACACTTCCGCAACCATCTGTCCGCCTTTGAAACGTTCAACCTCTGTCATGTCCTCTTTGATGGTACTGCAATCGATCAGCACACGATCTCTCGATGCAAGGTTCGCCTCCGAAGAAATGTAAGTGAAGAGGCCATACATTTCATCAAAATCGTACTCTCCGTTAACTATAATGTTTAGATAGCCGGGCTCGACCGAAGACTTCGTTTCGTGTTTCATTTGTTATCTGTCATCACCATCCGCCCTCTTCGCGTCACCTTTTCGTTATGACGCAGAACAACCGGTAGGTGGGCAAAAGCTGATCCGAATAGGTTCCGGTCGTGACCGAACCTATTCGGATCAAACATCTGACTTATTTCCGTTACGGCTTTCGAGCTGGGCTTGGCGTCGGCGTGGGTGCTGGTGCCGGCGGAGGAGCCGGCATGTCAGCCGGTTTGAAACGCGGTAGCATTTCGTCGCGCATCGCGACAACATACAGAGCCCCGGCAATGGCGATCGCTGACGATTTCACATCGGCCTCGATTATGCGCTCGTAGGTATCGAGATTCGTGTGCCAAGTCACGTTGAAGTACTCGATCGGATCCTGGGCACCACCGATCCCCGGCAATCCGGCTGCGTTGAAAGAGGTGCTGTCCGTGCCGCCCGGATTTCGGCTTCTGGAGCTCGAAGCTCCAGCGACGCCGAGATCACTGAAAGGTGCAAGTGCGTCTTTAAGCACTGTCGCGGCTTCGGGCGGGCCAAAGATCCCCATCCCGCGGACCTTGCCCGTACCGCTGTCAATGTTGAAATAGCCGTTAAATTTCGCCCATTCCGGTTTCGGATTTTCAAATGTACCGAAGTGTCTTTCCACATATGCCTTTGAACCAAGCAGGCCTTCTTCCTCGCCTCCCCAACAAGCAACGCGGATCGTTCGCCGCGGCTTGACGCCGATCGCTTTTAGAATGCGCGCAGCCTCCATCATCGTCGCACAGCCGGCCGCATTATCCGTCGCTCCAGTCCCGGAATGCCACGAGTCAAGATGGCCTCCAAGCATTACGACCTCGTCCTTTTTGTCTGATCCGACAATCTCTCCGACTACGTTATAGCTCGTCTTTCCCTCGGGAATAATGTGGCTTTTAAGATTAAATTCCAATTTGACAGGAGTACCATCAGCCAAAAGTCGAACGATACGGCCAAAGTCCTCGTTACGCATTACGACGGCCGGAACCACCTTCTTTATGTCATAAGTCGCGTTATTGAAAGCACGAACCGCACCGCGGTCAAGTTGGGACTCATTGACACGCACCTTGACCTTGTTATCAAGAAGAAATTTGTCCAACTGATCCCGAAGTTCGATTCCCGTCAATGCACCGGGCCTCGGAGTAGGCGGAGTGGCCCCGCGTCCGCCCGGTCCGCCAGGACCACCGGGTCCGCCGGGCCGTGCTGCATTGTCCGTTTCGTACCTTTTTTTGTTGTCCTCGTCATTGATCCGCTTTGGCCCCGGAGTGTTGTCCTGGGCTATGAAGGTAGGTTTGCCAACCAGCACAATTTTCCCTTTTACTGACTCTTTGACGCTTTCGAAATATTTGGTTAGCTCGTCCTGCGTCGGGCTTTGCATCACGTTCGGATTCGTCGCTGAGGGAAATGTCGGTATCACAATGTGGACGGCGTCCGCAGTCACCTTGCCCTTGGTCGAAGGTGTCCATGCGAGTACCTCAAATGTGAGTGTGTCCGCCACGGGGGAGAGCATTACACCGGTGTTGTAATCATTAGCCCAGCCTGGATGGCCAAAATCCCAAGGCTCAAGGGCCGTGTTCTCAAAACCCCATGATTTTAGTTCACTAGCGATCCACTTCGCCGCATTTTCATGATTTGGTGAACCAGTAAGACGAGGCCCGTAAAGATCGGTCAGGATATGCAGCGTGTGCATTGCTTTTGAATTTTCCATTCCCTCTTTCCGAATCGCCGCATTTACATCGGCGGGGGTGGTTTGGCCCGTCAGAAGACCGGGCGCTATAAATGTTGAAAGCAGGATCGCCGCTGCAAATGATCTCATCGTTTTCATTCTATTTTTCATTGTTTTTTAATAAGCGAAACGAACCATAACCCCTTTCAGGGTCTGCGAATTTGTTTGCAATATATTAAGAGATGACCGCCGTTAAGCGTGACGTTCAAGTAATACTTTACCACCGAGAGAATTGTTTCGAAAATATTTGACGGCTCAGTAAACATTTTACTTGACGAGTTTTCCAACACATAGTAGGATTCTCCTAAGTTTTATTAATATAGTTTCGGGTGACGGCCCCAAAACCGTTGCCCGATAATTGGAAAAGGCGATCATGACGGTGTGGGAGACGGCATGAACGCCTTTTCCGCGCTTGGAAACAGCAAAAGCCCCGCTTAAAAAAGCAGGGCTTTCGATCCTTTTAATTTGAAGTAATAGCCTAAAAGATTATTGAACTTCCGGCGAGCCGTCCGCTTTTGCTCCCGGCGTTACGTCCATTCGGGTGGCCGAAGCAAAACCAACGGTTTTGCCCTCGCTATTCATCAGATTGACATTGAGCCAGCCTTTCTCTTTCCCAGCCCAATAAAGTTTTTGAAGCAACTCGGTAAGTTTGTCCTTGGGCATGGTGTCGACGGCCGGCTGGCCTACGATATACAGCGTTTCCCCACTCAGCCTTGCTACCTTGACGTTTTCGCCGAGATCGGTACCCTGGAAACTCAACGTCTTGACTCCAGCTGTCGATATTTGTCGATCGGAAGCACTTGCCCAAATATAAAGTCCAATTGAAACTGCTATCAAAACGAGGCCCGAAACAAGAAATAACCGATTGACTGACCTTACCTCTTCTTTTAGGCGCTGACCTAATGAGACTTTCGATTTTGGCTGCTCGAGTTTTCCGGTCGGCTGAACCTTTTCCTCGTTAATTTCGCGTCCAATCGTTTCGGAGGGTATTTCCACCTCCTCGACATACTCCCGATCCTCGACGGGATCATTTGCCCGCTCTCGAAGTATCTGGACGAGTTCGAGGGTACGGGAGACGGCCTCCGAGACCGTTTGATCATCCAGATGTCCGAATCTTTGATGAATGCTGGCCGAATCCATCTTTTTCCGCTCACAATCGATCAGCTTTACATATACGTTTCCAATTCGTACATTAGCTTCGATCGCCGATGCAGTTACGACAGGTGCAAAGAAGATCTCGGCAATGCTCTCCTTGAACATCCGCAATCGGCCAAAAAAATCGCTTTTGATCAGGTCATCAAAGCTTGCAGCCGATTCCGCCTCCGCCGACATCTCTTCAAAGCTTAAGGCCGTAAGAAGGATTTGCGAATCGTCATCCTCGGCGTTGTATAACGGAACACTTGACCAGTCCGCATATAACGTCTTTACGTGATTCAGCATCTCCTCCCGATTAAACAGCAGGTTGCGTGTTTCATTCGGAACCTGCCGGGAGAATAATCGAGTAATGACAAAATCAAACTTACCTCGGACATTTTCCGTGTAAGGAAGGTTCCGGTAGAATCTCGCGACTGCCAGCATTGCCTGCGAGCTAAGCATCGGCCTGCAGGTCTCGCAATAGCGTCGGATATTCGCGACGGTGATACTTGCGTCGCGTTCCGCGAGCGCGGAACACCATAGTTGCGTCTCGTTAAGAAGGCCGAACTCCGCTGCTTTATGGTCGTCGCTCGAAGCGTCCCCGGTTATCTGCTGAAACGCATGGAGAGCTTTCTTAGCCTCAAGATCGTCGTATGCGTTTGGAATGATCTTTAAATGTTCGCGTTCGATCGCAGAGACCACTGCTTCGACCATTTTCAGGCTCGACATCTCTGCGGCGGCTCGCTTCTTGAAAAACTCGCGATCGGAATTCGGTTGGCGAACCGCAACGGTCTCCTCGTTACCCTGAAGAAGGATATCGGAAGCTTGTACCGAGTCCGCTTCCGATGCCGGGAGCTCCATAGGAAATTCCGAGGCAGTCTCAGGATCATCCTGGAGCCCGATCGACTCCGCTAAATCGGTCCGATCCGGGTAAATCGCTTGATCCCTAATTTGTCCGTCCACCTTGTCAGGCCCTGTTTCGAAGCCCGCCGACTCCAGCTCATCAATTTGATCGGGACCGCGCGGCGTTTCAGGGGCATCAACGGGCTCACGAAGATCATTCGTGGCTTCCTCGACTGCTGTTTCATGAAAATCGAAACTTTCTAACGAAGACTCCTCTAACGGATCTTTATTTCCGCTGTCAGCGGACAGATCCATCACAGTATGTTCAAGTAGATTCGCTTCTTTAAGTTCGACGACTAGGTCTTCGAATACATTCATTTTTCTATGACTCCGGGGGCAATCGGATTTATGGGGCGGGTTAAGGTAGTATCTGTTGCAGCTGGCCGCTTTGCGTAACCTGATACTTGTAAATGACTCCCTCGCCCGCTACGTTTCTCGTAAGGGTTATTACATAACCGACCCTGAGTTCGGCGTCAGTCGGGGCTGCTGGAGACATGTCAAGCGTAAATTTTCCACGCGTCAGAGAATTTCCGGAAGACGTCCCCAGGCTCTGCGATAAAATGTTGTTGATCTCGGAAAGCCTTCCGAAACGACTGTTCTGAGAAAAGAAGCCGACCTGCGTCGACGCGATGGTTCGCATCGTTGCGTATGCGTTGCCGTTTTCTGCTGCCCGGATGCCTTTCTGCAATGCCGGAACCGCCAGGGCCGCTACAATGCCGACAATAACTATCACCAGCAAAAGTTCAATTAACGAAAATCCTGCCTCACGCTTATTCATCATCGGTCATTACCTCGCGGATCAGTTTATTAAGTATTAGTTGTGACAGATTTTGGCACTTTTTTTTGACAACTTACGGCATCCGAAACTGGGAGAAACATCGAAAGGCCTTAAATCTATTGGGTTTACCTGTAACCTGCACCTTAAACCTTCTCCCGTTTAATCTACATTGCAAGGGCTATGCCACGCCCCTTCCAACGGAACTGAAGCGAAGTCTAAAGCCAGCTATCGAGGTGAAAATTCGGATATGATCAGTGGGTACCGGTGCGGAGCGCCAAGTCAAATAAGGTGGAAGTCGTTCTCTCGAGAGGTGGATCCGAATCAATAAAAGCAGTATTAGCGGACATATCTACGTAGTTTTCAACTAAACTTATCCCCCAACGAGGCACTGCCGCCCCTGATCGACGTCCCCGTCTATTATACGAAGTACTTATCCAAGTTGAGGGTGCTGTCCCAATAACTAGCTTACTCCGTCCGAAAATAAAGCACTGCCTACCCGGGCATAACTACTTCGACGCGACGGTGGGACTACTTCTTCCCACAACCGCAATCCGATCCGCAATCGCTTTTTTTGTTTGAGGTTTTCGCCTTTTGCCAGAAAATATTTCCGACGTAACCGCCAGCTGCGATAATGAGGCAAAAAACGATAACCGCCTGAATATTCATAGCTATTGATACCCCAGAGCCTTCCCTGCCTGGAAGGTGATCAGTGCCGCCACATAGGCAAATCCGGTCATGTAGATCAGCATAAAAAGCGGCCAACGCCAGGAATTGGTTTCCCTGCGAACCACTGCGAGGGTTGACATGCACTGCATCGCCAAAACAAAAAAGACCATAAGCGTCAACGCGGTAAGCGGAGTCCATGCTTGCCGGCCATCCTCGGTCTTTGCCTGTCGCACCGCCGAGATGAGCGTTTGGGATTCGGCCCCTTCATCCTTGCCGACATTATATATGATGCTTAATGTCGACACGAGGACTTCCCGTGCCGCAAAACTTGCTATCAGGGCGACTCCAATCTTCCAATCAAATCCGAGCGGCCGGATCACAGGTTCGATCGCATGGCCAAGTTTACCCGCAAAACTATGCTTTAACTGCTGACCTTCAGTATTTGTCTCAGTTGCCAAGTCCGAAGTACGAATATCTTCGGCGATCGGCGGTTGGGACTTGGAATTTGGGACTTCCGATCGCGGGAAATACATCAACGCCCATAAGATGATAGAGATCGCGAGAATAACGGTTCCCGCACGTTTCAGGAACAAATAGGCTCGGGTGAACATGTTCTGAAATACGGTCCGCAGATTCGGAAGCCGGTATGGCGGCAGTTCCATCAGAAACGGAGGTGGCGGAGCCTTCAGCACCGTGCGTTTCAGGATAAACGCTACAGCGACCGCCGCGATGATGCCGATCGCGTACATTGCCAGCATCAACACCGCCCCAAGGGAAATAAAACCAAGGACCGTTCGTCCGGCAAAGAACGAGGCGATCATCAGCGTATAAACCGGAAGCCGGGCGGAGCAGCTCATGAACGGCGCGATCATTATTGTCGCGAACCTATCCCGTCGGCTCTCGATAGTGCGGGTCGCCATTATGCCCGGTATGGCACAGGCGAAGCTACTGATCAACGGTAAAAAAGCCTTTCCGTCAAGCCCAACGCGGCTCATCAGCTTGTCCAAGAGAAAGGCCGCACGGGCCATATAGCCGCTGTCCTCGAGCAGAGAGATAAACAGAAATAAGAGCAGAATTTGCGGAAGAAATGCAACCACCCCGCCGACACCGGCAATAATCCCATCCGCCAGAAGATCGGTTAGGATGCCGGGCGGCATTTCTGTGCGGACGAAATCGGCCAGTGCTCCGAAACCTTTCTCCAAAAGGTCCATCGGAAGACTCGCCCAAGAAAAAATGGTCTGGAACACGACCAGTAAGATCGCGATCAGGATCACGAGTCCGAATATCTTATGAGTCAGTATCCGGTCGATCTTATCCGAATTCCGATGCTTTTTCTGGTCGCTGTGCCAAACGCAGTCCTGGACGACAGATGAAATAAAGTTATACCTTGCGAAGATCCTGTCATTTGCTCCGGCAGCCGGATCGGCCGGTTTATACGGAACCTCGGGCGTTGTATAAAGAACTTCGCTGATTTTTTTCGCTAGTTCATTCCTACCCCGGCCGCTTTTTGCATTTACCGCAACAACCGGTGTTTTTAAAAGAACCGAGAGCATTTCGACATCGATCTGATGTTCCTGTTTTTCAAAAACATCCATCATCGTCAATGCGATGACGACCGGTATCCCAAATTCAAAGAGTTGGGTGACGAGATAAAGATTGCGTTCGAGATTGGTACTGTCGACAACCGCAACTATCGCGTCGGGTTTTGGTACTGAAGGTAATTCACCGGTGATTATCTCACGGGCTATCTGTTCATCGAGCGAGGTTGCGTCAAGGCTGTAGAGCCCAGGCAGATCGATCAAGTTCGCTGTGCCGTTCGGGAGTTTCCACGGGCCTTCTTTTCTTTCGACCGTAACACCGGGATAATTGGCTACTTTCTGTTTGAGGCCCGTCAGGGCGTTGAAGAGCGTGGTCTTGCCTGCATTCGGATTGCCCGCCAGAGCGATGGTGATGGTGATGGTCGGTGTTGAGGGTTCGGTGCTCATTTCCAGTGACTTGCTCTAACTAGAACGTCACCTCGATCGCCGAAGCTTCATTTTTTCGCATTGCGAGGCTGTATCCCTTTACCCGCACCTCGATTGGATCGCCGAACGGTGCGGCCTTGATCACTCGAAGCACTACGCCCGGGATAACACCCATTTCCATGAGCCGGTGGGTAACGCTGCTTTCCCCGCTGACAGAAACGACTCGAGCATCTACGCCGATCGGAACCTGCGTCAGAAATCGCGGCTCTTTCGATTCGATAAGACCGGCATTGATCGTACTTTGCTGTGTATGATTCATAAGTTTCATGAACGGCAGAACAAAGTGAGCACAACAAGCGACCTCGCAAATTAGATGCCGTCAATAAAACAATAGCCTAATTGAAAGTGATTTTCAATTAGGCAGCTGCCAAATTTGTACCTAACTGGTTCCAGAGTGAGACTACTCCGGTTTAATAAGCGAAGAAGCCGTGAGGTCTGCTTGAAATCTACCGATCGAGATCCTAACTGGTACTCGACGCTCGTCGGTGCTCAGCCATACTTTTAGCCCGAGTTGGTCAAGTTCCTTATTACCGGTAATTATGGTGATCAGCTGTGTCTCCATTGGCTCGCCGCCCATCAGTGTGGTGGTGGGATTCGCGGGTCGAAGAATGAAGACATATGGACGGTCTTTCCAAAAAACAGCAACGCGAGTGTCATTAACAGGATTGCTTAAATTCTTGCTCGGCCGAAGGTTAAATGACCTCATGGCGTACATCAGTGAAAGCAGCGTATGTGTCCCGATAGGTGCTTCGGCAGGAGCGGCGGCCCCAAAACTTATAGCACCCGACACCGGATTAAACGTTGCCGATTGTGTGAAGAGAGCCAAGCTGCCGCCAAATTTCATCTCATTCTCGATCGGCACCAGAAAGTCCGGATCAACTCGCGAGATAACCGAGTCGCCCAGAACGAATATGTTATTTCCCTGTTCAATACCAGTAACAGTCGCAGTTAAAGTAAGGCTGTCGCGTTTGCGAAGTTGTTTTCGCTCTTTTGCCGCGAGCCGGATCGTCGCTACCGGTGTCCCCATCGATGTCACCTGATAATCAAGAGTTTCACCCAAGGCAAATGACAATTCGGGCGCGAGCGGTAGATTTGGTACGTAAAGCGGCTCCGTGGGTTGCGGCTTTGGGATTGCAAACGGTTTCGGCGTCTGGTTAGCCACAGGCGTCGGAGACGGTGTCGGCTCGACGGGAGTCGCATCCTGAATGCTCGTTAGTTCCGCCCGGTATTCACCCTGGGCGTTCCTGAATCTAAGGATCACAGGCAGTTTCTTATCGTCAATCGAGAGATTGATCGTAAATTTCTTTATTCCTCGCGAGTCAAGGTACGGGCCCGAAAGAGTTACGGAAGACGTTTCAAATTCGCCGGCAAAAGTCTTGATCTTTTCTCCGCCCGCGCTTATAGCCGTAATTACGGACGGCTCTCCGTTCTCAAGGATCGGAAAACTGCCGACGCCGCCGGCCTCCCTTATCTTGTATATGACAGAAAGTAGATCGAAATTTGTCGTGGGTGCGGTCAGGAAATTGCTTGAAACTTCCCGCGGCACTGGGCCATCCTTAATTTTTCGCGAAATATACAACGGCAAGCCAGTTGCCGGATCGACGTAAACCTTACGATCTTCGTCGACAAAGTTAAATGCAGCACTGACGAGTTCAAAAGTCTTTAATCGTCCACGAACCTCGACCACATCCTTTGCTCCCAAGCGTCCCGTAGAAACGACCGAAGTTTCGAGAAAAGCAATGTTCTGCAGTGTTCCCAGCGAAACGGAATACGTGAGCCGCTCGCCGACTCGAAAATTCCCGCTTGGTGCCATCGACATGATCCCCTGTGAAAGAACGGAAACTGAAACGACGAGCAAAAGCAGTAAAATACCAGCCGCTCCACGCGGCGAAGTAAGGCCCGGTAATACAGTATGGTTTCGGTGATCGGTTGTGTTTTTTGTTCGGTGCCCCATTGGTAAGTTCGTTTGACGGATCATTCACCCGAGATCATTGCTTCTACTGCGGCCAGTCGGTCCGGAGCGTGGATTACCGGGCGTCCAACTACTACATAGTCCGAGCCTGCCGCGATCGCGGCAGCGAGTGTCATTACACGACGCTGGTCGTCATTTGTTCCTAAAATTTGTCGGATCCCTGGTGTTACGATCATGAAATCTTCGCGCTTAATCTCTTCGCGGATGCTCTTCGTCTCGATAGGAGAAGCTACGACGCCGTCCAAACCACTGTCAGAAACAAGATTCGCAAGGGACAGAACATGTGCAGTCAGGTCGCCCCTAACACCGATCTCGCTCATTGTCCCGCTGTCTGAACTGGTCAAGACCGTTACGCCGATCATTTTCGGCTGCTGGATATTTTCGATGATGCAAATGTTGCGAACGCTGTCCGCGGCACGTTTCATCATTTCCGACCCGCCGCAAGCATGAACATTGAACATCCATACGCCCAGCCTGGCGGCTTCGCCAGCGGCTCCCGCCACTGTACTTGGAATATCGTGAAATTTTAGATCGAGAAAAACCCTGGCACCCGAATTTACGATCTCGCGAACAAGTTCAGGCCCGCACGCGGTAAATAGCTGCAAGCCGATCTTAAAAGCACCGACCGCTCCGGTCAGTTCGCTAACGAGCGAACGAGCTTCGCTTGCCGTCGAAACGTCCAAGGCAATGATCAATCTTTCTCGTCGGGATAAAGCCGTTCGTACGGCCTGGCGGGCGTGTTCCATCTTTGCGGGCAGGTTCAACGAAATGTGCTAGTCGAGGTCGAGTGGATTTCGATACGGGACATTGCTATCCTTGTCCACGCGTTTCAGAGCTTCTTTAAATTTCTCATCGAGCAGGCGTTCACGATCTTTGACCGACGACATTTCCTGAGCAAATATCTGCTCACGAAGCTCCTTCTGTTTGCTCATTTCACCTTTAAGGTCTTCAAATGAACCCAGGATCTTTTTCTTCTCTTCGTGGGCAAGAATGCTGCCGGTTTGAGCATCGATCGTCAAGATCGCTTCACAGCAAGGACATGTAACGCTGAACCTTTCCATCGTTCTCCGAAGTTAGTATACAACAATTAATGCCGAGGCTTCATAGAACCTTTTTCTCTACGTTCATTAGGGGTTTTCTGATTCCGCGTTGAGATTCCGGCAATTGACCTCAATTCCGTCAAACTGATAGTTCGCAGGCTCGGTATCTTCCCGGCGGGAGTGGTGATAGATCGGCCATTCTTTAGAAATATAACAGCCGTCTCGTTTTGTTCCTTAGATACCTTCCGTACCCGGTCAACATCCCGATCGCCGGTGAACACGCGGGTTTCTGTGACGGTGCCATCAATTGCCATTGCGGTAGTAATTGTTGAATTCTCAGCTGCCGCAACCGGCGGAGGCAACGGGGATCCTGCATGCTCCGGCAGGTTTATCATCGTGCGGCGATTGACTACGGAATTTCGCGCTAGTTGGTCACGTTGGCCATCATTTTGAGGATTCTCAACCGTATCTGTAGGCGAGGTTGTTAAAAGTTCGGAAGGTGACTTGGCATTGGCAGGACCATTTGCTGAAGGCTCCGCATTCCTCTGCGTTG
>JBBRSH010000025.1:0-41962 GCA_038245555.1 Pyrinomonadales bacterium
AGAGCAAAAGGTTTGAGCGAAAGAAAAGTCGTCTATAAGCACGTTTTGAAAAACGGTCTAATTCCCGTCGTTACGATTCTCGGTTTACAACTCGGCGTGCTTTTGGCAGGCGCAATTATTACCGAAAAGATTTTCAGTTGGCAAGGTTTAGGACTACTTTTGCTTGACGACGGCATCGGCAAACGCGATTATCGCCTCGTTCAAGGCTGTGTTTTGGTAATTGCCGTTACCTATATTTTAGCAAATTCGCTGACCGATCTGGTTTATCGCCGGCTCGATCCGCGAATCAGGCTGAGTTAGTTCATGAACCGTCTAACATACATCGGCTTGGCTATAGCGGTGGTCGTAATTTTTGCGGCCGTCTTTGCACCGCTGATCGCGACGCACGATTTCAACGCCCAGGACCTTTTTCTTCGGTTTGCCGCACCAAGCGGAGACCACTGGTTTGGCACCGATGCACTGGGCCGGGACATATTTTCGAGGGTCGTTTGGGGAGCTCGGATCTCGCTCGAGGTCGGGATCACGGTTGTCACGGTTTCGTCGGTCATTGGCACGATCCTGGGAGCGATCGCCGGATTTTATGGCGGCCTCGTCGACAAATTTTTGTCCGGCTATGTTTTTAATGTATTTCTCGCCTTTCCCGGCCTGCTGCTGGCGATCGCCCTCGTGGCATTTCTGGGCTCGGGCCTTGGCAAACTCGTTCTCGCTCTCTGCATTATCGGCTGGGTCGGCTATGCCCGCGTCATGCGTGGCCAGGTGCTGAAGGTTCGTGAGTACGACTACGTTTTGGCCGCACGGGCACTCGGCGCCAGTAATTTGCGAATATTGTTCACCCACATTGTGCCAAACGCCGTCCAGCCTCTTATCGTCCAAGCCTCACTCGGGATGGCGGGAGCCGTCCTGTCCGAGGCCTCACTTTCGTTTCTCGGGCTCGGGGTACCGTCCGTGCCAAGCTGGGGCACAATGATCGAGGAAGCCCGCGGATTCGATGTACTTTACAATGCGCCGCACGTCCTGCTCTTCCCGGGTGTCGCGATCGCTCTGACTGTGCTCGCATTCAATTTTCTCGGCGACGGGCTTCGAGAATACCTTGACCCCAAACAGCGGGCGAGATAACAGATGGCAAAGCGTCCGCCACTATTCATTCCCCTTGGCGATTCGGCGTTGACGGTCGAATTTGGAAGTACGATCTCGGAATCACTAAATCAAAGGGCGATCAATGCCGCCCAAACAATTGAAGAACTCCGGTTTCCCGGCCTCGTCGAAACAGTTCCGGCTTATGCTTCGGTTTCGGTTTTTTATGATCTTGTCGCGGTTCGGCGGGCCTTTCCCGGCTATGCGACCTGCTTTGACGCGGTAAGCGCGGTTATCGCAAATGCGATCGCCAGTGCCCGCGACTCGCCATCTGGACAAAGAGCCCCGATCGTCATTCCGGTCAAATTTGGCGGAGAGTCGGGTCCCGATCTCGACCTCGTCGCACGCCACAATTCACTTCCTGCCGAAAGCGTCATTTCGATCTTTGTTTCGAAAATATATCGGGTTTATATGCTGGGATTTCTCCCGGGATTCACCTATATGGGTGAACTCGATCACCGGCTCGACACTCCGCGAAAGGACTCACCGCGGACACGGGTCGACGCCGGAAGCGTCGGTATCGCCGGACGCCAGACTGGTATTTATTCGCTCCCATCTCCGGGCGGATGGCAGATAATCGGCCGAACGAGCCTTGAGATATTTCGTCCCTCAACAGAACCGCCGTGCCTCGTCGGCCCCGGTGACCGCATCCGGTTTGTCGAAGAAAAATGATCGCAGCCCTATGAGCCTCCTTATACAAAAAGCCGGGATATTGGGTACGGTCCAGGACCTTGGCCGTTTCGGTTACCGCCGTTTTGGAATAAATACCGGCGGAGCAATGGACCGTACAGCCGTGCGATTGATAAACATTCTTCTGGGAAACGATGAGTCCGCGGCAGTTATCGAAATGCATTTCCCGGCAAGTGAGATCGTTTTCGAGGCCGCCTGTAAATTTGCGATCGGCGGAGCAGACTTTTCTCCCGAGTTGGATAACCTCTCCATTGGAAACTGGAGGTCGTACTCCGTCCAAGCGGGAAGCGTGCTTCGCTTCCCTGCGAAACGGCTCGGACATCGGGCCTATCTTGCTGTTAGCGGTGGTTTTAGTGCGGACTTCTGGTTAGGAAGCAGGTCGACAAACCTGGTTGCCGGAGTCGGCGGATCGCACGGCCGTCAGCTTCAAACTGGCGACCGTATTAGCTTTGCGGACGCAAATTCTGCGCGTCACGGACCGTCGGGCGTGATCTCGCCCGCAATAATTCCGCGTTATGGAAATTATCCGACGGTTCGTGTAATTGCCGGGAACGAGTTCGAAGATCTAACCGCCGACAGTCAGCTCGCGTTTGAAAAGCAGCGCTATAAAATATCGGTCAACTCCGACCGGATGGGCTTTCGTTTGACGAGTGACCCGCTCGTCGCGAAATCGTCCGGCGAAGTTCTATCATCCGCGGTCAGTTTCGGTACCGTTCAGCTCTTGCCCGACGGCCAACTGATCGTTTTGATGTCCGATCATCAAACCACTGGCGGCTATCCGCGGATCGCTCACATCATCGACCGGGACCTTCCCGTAGCCGCCCAACTCGGTGCGGGCGACGGCATTGCCTTTCACTTCATCTCGCTCGCTCAGGCGGAAGCCCTCTATTTCGAACGCGAACGGGATCTTGCCCTTTTCCGGGTCGCCTGCCGGTGAACGAATAAAACGTCCATTTCTGTGCTACTCTTTTGACCAAATAATGTATTCGGTCGACCTCAACTGCGATATGGGCGAGGGCTGTGCAAATGACACGGCCCTGATGGACTTCGTGTCCTCGGTAAATATCGCTTGCGGCTATCATGCCGGTGATACGGAAACGATGAACCGAACCGTGGAAAACGCACTGGAAAAGGGCTTGGCCATCGGTGCCCATCCGGGGTACGCCGACCGCGATAATTTTGGCCGGAGACCAAAATCCCTCTCCGCAAATGAGATAAAAGAGTTGATCGGAGATCAAATAAGCCTGTTGGCGAATATATGCCGCATTGCGGGAGCCAAACTTCGCCACGTCAAACCGCACGGTGCCCTATATAATCAGGCCGCCCGCGATGCTGGCCTCGCCGCCGCGATCGCGGCTGCCGTTCGGGATTTCGACCCCGCTTTGATCCTATTCGGTCTCTCAGGCAGCATTTCGCTTGCGGCGGCCGAGCAGGCCGGCCTTTGTACCGCCTCTGAAGTGTTTGCGGATCGAACGTACGGTCCCGACGGAAACCTGACCCCGCGAACCGAACCCAACGCACTGATCATGGATGCTGGAGTCGCCGCCGAGCAGGCAATAGCTATGGCCAGTCACGGAATGGTCGTCGCGATCGACGGCACGCCCATCGCACTCAAGGCGGACACTATCTGCATCCACGGTGATGGCGTACATGCTCTGGAATTCGCAGAAGCGATATATACAAAATTGAATGGCGCCGGCATCAGCGTAAGGCCGGTCGCTCAAACTTGAGTCGTTGTCGACCCGGAGAAACCAATGGCTGAAACTAACCCCGAAAACGGTACGACACTCCTTCGCGGCTTGAGCCTGACCGACGCGACCACGATCGTTGTCGGCTCGATGATCGGCAGCGGAATTTTCATTGTTTCCGCCGAGTCGTCGCGGCTTGTGGGCTCGCCCGGCTGGCTCATCGTCGCGTGGACACTTGCCGGGATCATGACGCTGTGCGGTGCTCTCTGCCTCGGCGAGGTCGCGGCCATGATGCCGCGTGCCGGCGGGCCGTATGTTTTTTTGAGTGAAGCCTACAGCCCGGGCGTTGGGTTTCTGTTCGGCTGGTCTCAATTTTTGGTCGTCCAAACGGGTACGATCGCCGCCGTCGCCGTCGCGTTCGCCAATTTTAGCGGCGTCCTCGTTCCATGGTTCTCAGGCACCAACTATCTCGTCCAGCCGGTGGTGTTTGGCGGCTACGCATTTAGCCTCTCAACGCAGCAGTTGCTGGCGATCGCGGTCATTTTGCTCCTTACTCTGATCAATACACGCGGCCTAAAACTCGGCCGGTTGATCCAAAATTCTTTCACTTTCACTAAAGCGGCGGCGCTGACAGCCTTGGTTTTGCTGGGGCTATTTGTTGGGTGGAACAGCGGAGCGGCCGCCTTTACTTCCAGCTGGTGGGATCCGGTCGCTAACGGCTGGGACCTCGCGACCGCTCAGCCGGCGGCTCTTTCGGCCGGCGTATTGGGCTTCTGGTTGGTTCTCGGTAGGGCGATGACCGGGCCGCTCTTCTCACAGTCGGCTTGGAACAATGTCACCTTTACCGCCGGGGAGGTCGAAAACCCGCAGAAAAACCTGCCTCGGGCCCTGCTGATCGGGTGCGTTATCGTAGTGACGCTCTATATACTTGCGAATCTTGCATACGTCGTGACCCTGCCGCTCGCCGGGATCCAAAATGCGCCGCAAAATCGCGTGGGAACGGCGCTCATGCAGACGATCTTTGGCGGCCCCGGGGCCGTCGCAATGGCGGTTGCGATCATGATCTCCACATTTGGTTGTAACAACGGCCTGATCATGGCCGGGGCACGCGTCTACTACGCGATGGCGAAGGACCGGTTGTTTTTCGCCCCGCTCGCGACGACCAATCGCTTTCACGTTCCCGCTGTCGCTCTCGTGGCCCAGGGAATGTGGGCATCGCTGCTGGTTTTGCCGCGAACGGTCACCTTTGACCCCCAAAACGCTCCTGTACTCGGTAATGTATACACACAACTGCTCGAGTACATCGTCTCCGTCGAACTTGTCTTTGGGGCCCTATCGGTCCTCGCGGTGATCGTACTTCGGATCCGTAAGCCGGACATGGAGCGGCCCTATCGTGCCTGGGGTTATCCCATCGTGCCTATAATATTCATCGGCCTCTCAGTACTGCTCATCGTCAACCTCGCTATCCTTGCAGGAACGACATCGGGGATCGGCTATTTGATAGCACTGACCGGAATTCCCGTATATTTCATCTGGCGGAAACGCAGTGTTCAGGAGAAGATAGATTAAGATGGTCGTCTTGTAATTTTTGTAACCCTTTTCACGTGTAAATGCATCTAAGTTTGAAATTGGTACCCCAGGAGTTGAAAATACGGTAGATGAAGCACCTAACGTTCGCGGTTTTATCCATTTTCATGATCATCGGCGTCGCGTCTGCCCAATCGGGCCGCAAGGCCACCAAGCCCGCCGCAACTCCCGTACCGGCGGCGCAGGACGAAACTCCCCAGTATTCGGAATCGGCTCCGCAGGCACCGCATCGCAATCGGCCGCAGCTCGGTTTTCCCAAAATGGGCCAGGACGCCGGTGTAAAGGTCCAGACGCCCACGGGCACTGAGTCCGCCGACGACGAGGTCTTAAAGGTCGAGACAAATCTGATCACGATCCCCGTATCCGTTTTCGATCGAAACGGGCTGTATATCCCCGGGCTCCGTCGCCAGGATTTCAAGATCTTCGAGAACGGCAAAGAGCAGGAGATCGCCTATTTTGGCACGTCGGATAAGCCGTTTACCGTCATTTTGATGATCGACACCAGCCCGTCAACAGCCTATAAGATTGAGGAGATCCAGCAGGCCGCAGTCAATTTTGTCGAACAGCTTCAGCCGCAGGATAGTGTGATGGTTATTGAGTTCAGCGGCGGCATCAAGGTACGAACAGAACCGACCAATAACCGTGAAACGATCTTCAAAGCCATCCGTAAAGCTAATTTTGGCGATGGCACCTCGCTCTACGACGCGGTTGATTTTACGATAAAGAAACGGCTCGGAAAGATCGAGGGCCGCAAGGCGATCGTCCTTTTTACGGACGGCGTCGACACGACTTCGCGCCACTCGACCTATGAACGGACCGTCGATGATTCCGAAGAGTCCGATGCGCTCTTCTTTCCGATCTACTACAACACATTTTTCGACATGAACGGCGGGGGCGGAACTCTCGGCGGTATCAATAGCGGCCAGATGGGCGGAATTTTGAGAGCGGGCGGTGTGAGCTCGGCGGACTATCAACGCGGCCGGCAATATCTCAACGACCTCGCCGCTTACACGGGTGGCCGCGTGTTCCGTCCTGAGTCGACACCGGGCGGGCTGTCGGCCGCGTTCGAGGGCATCGCCGAAGAGCTGCGCCGCCAGTACAGCATCGGCTACGTCCCGGTTGACGAAGGCAAACAGGGACAGCGAAAGGACATTAAGGTTCGCGTTGATCGGCCTAACGTGATCGTTCGCTCCCGCGATAGTTACATTGTCGGAGCAACCAAGCCCGGCAGTACGGATCCGAAGACGCCAAAATAAGAGTGAATGCCCGGCGAGCGAATTATTCCTCTTCCTTTATTATTCGACTGCCGTGATGGGCGACGACCAGCCACTTTCCACCGCGTTTCATCCAGACGTGCGTGCTGCGAAATTGAATATTTCTGACACCCTCGACCGTCGCTCGATGGGTCATTATCGCGATATTTCCTAATACCGTTATCTTGTAGTCGTCCGATTTGACCATATCGCCGTTGACCGCGACCGACGCGAGATACTGGTCCTTGGTCTCTACTTCACCCCGCTGAGTGGTCCCCACATAATCGTCCGCAACGAGTGCCGCAGTCGCCTTTTTGTCGCCTTTTAGTTCGGCAAACGTCCACGCCTTATCCAGCTTGATCAGTTGTTCCTCGACGCTGCCTTTCTTGTACTGGCCAAGTGCGATCGACGAGAAAACGGTTACCAACACAGTAGCGAGAATGATAAATTTCATATACCTTATCTCCGGACAAGTTTTATTTATATAACGAACCAGTTACGTAGAGCAATCTCGTCCCACGGTCATCACTTTCGACAGATCAAAAGAGGCACTGATTTTGAATACAAAAGCCTGCCAAAAGTTGGCAGGCTTAAGTATCTAAAAAGTGGTGATCCGAGCAGGACTCGAACCTGCGACCCAGTGGTTAAAAGCCACTTGCTCTACCGACTGAGCTATCGGACCACAAACGACCATTCTACAATGCAGAATGCAAAATGCAAAATGAAAGACTGCTAATGCTTTTTTTGGCGGTTCCCAAAGCTGTGTGTTAGAGGTTCGGTCTTTAAAGTACGCGATAAATTAGATAAAGGCCGTCTAAGATAAAAAGAGCGTTTTTTTTTGTGTTAATTGGGCATTTTGCATTAAGTATTTAGCATAAGTTCCATTCGAACGTCTGCTCTCGCATAAAGCGAGTCGGGATCACGTGGAACATCAATGAAGCCATGCTTTCGGTACAAAGATAGAGCGGGAGCGAGCTTCGAATGCGATTCGAGAAAGACCTTTCGGATCCCCTGTTGTTTGAAATATTCGACACATCTGGACATCAACAGGCCACCGATGCCAAGTCCCTGATAAGCGGGCGAGACCGCCATTTTTGTCAGTTCGATTACGCCGTCCGGTGCCGGTATCAAAGCAACGGTACCGGCCGCGTGATCATCGACAAGGGCCATAAAGATCTGGCCGCCCGGGTCGATCACTAATGTTTGAGGGTCGTTCAGGATCTCACGGTCGTGCTTTTCGACCGCAAAGTATTTCTCGATCCATTCGTAATTGAGCGAGGCAAAATCAGCCGCCCATTCGTCCGTAAAATCAACGATCTCGACTTCCATATAGAAATTTTAAACGTAGAGGACGCAAAGATCGCAGAGATGTCCTCAAATCCATTTTTCCTCTGCGTACTCAGCGATCTCTGCGTTTACAGCCCGAACCATACGAACGGTCACGCTACTGAAACCACCCTTCCATCACCGACTCTTTGAGAATGATGGTCTGATCGCGTTCCGGTCCGGTAGAAATGAGGCCTATCTCGACCCCGATCTGCTCGGAAAGGAATTTGACGTAGTTCCGGGCCTTTTCAGGCAATTTGTCGAACTCAGTGGTTCCAACCGTGTCGCTTACCCAGCCCGGAAGCGTTTCATAGACTGGTATTATTCGGCTCAATTCGCTCGAAACGGCCGGGAAAGTATCGATCCGTTGACCATCGATCTCGTACCCGACACATACCTTGATCTCGTCGAGGGCGTCCAGCACATCGAGTTTCGTCAAAGCAACCGAATCAAATCCGTTCAATTCCGCAGCATAGCGAGTCGCGACAGCGTCAAACCATCCGCACCGCCGCGGACGCTTTGTGACGGAGCCGTATTCGTTGCCGCGTTGACGGATGAGGTTCGCCATATCTTCTTCGGCGTCAAGCATTTCCGTGGGAAAAGGCCCTTCGCCGACGCGGGTCGCGTAGGTACGTACGATGCCTAAAACGCCGGTTATATGGTGCGGCGGGATCCCTGCACCGACCGAAGCTCCGCCCGCCGTCGGATTTGACGATGTCACATACGGATAAGTTCCGTGATCGACATCGAGCAGCGTTGCCTGTGCTCCTTCGAGTAAGATCTTCTTGTTTGCCTTTCGGGCCTCGGCAAGGAAATGCGATGTTTCGCACACAAACGGCCGCAGACGCTCGACCAGTGGCGATATCTCTTCAAGGATCTCATCCGCTCGAAGCGGCTGTTGGCCGAACAGCACGATGATCCGATTAGCTTCCTCAAGATTTCGCTCGACACGCAGCTTTAACAGTTCCGGTGACATCGCGTCCGCCACACGGATCCCCCGCCGGCCCGCCTTGTCCTCATACGCGGGCCCGATGCCGCGAAGTGTCGTGCCGATCTTTTCGTTGCCAAGCCGCTCCTCGGATGTGTGGTCGAGAGCGC
This sequence comes from Pyrinomonadales bacterium, assembly GCA_038245555.1. Lineage (GTDB taxonomy): Bacteria > Acidobacteriota > Blastocatellia > Pyrinomonadales > Pyrinomonadaceae > OLB17. The sequence continues at coordinate 8,777 of JBBRSH010000025.1, forward strand.
AGTGATACGGCATGATCAAGTGAGCCCGGCTGGAAACTTTGAGCCGATCCGGAGACACCGAAATTCCCTTTTCGGCGATCTGATCGACCTCTTCAAAGAAAGCCTTCGGGTCGATGACCATGCCGTTACCGAGAACACACGTTTTGTCCGGATGAATTATCCCCGACGGCAAAAGCCTCAACACAAAGGCTTTATCGCCGACATAGACACTGTGGCCGGCATTATGTCCGCCCTGATATCGCGACACAATATCAAACCGGTCCGCGAGGAGGTCAACGACCTTTCCTTTACCTTCATCGCCCCACTGGGCACCGATAATTACAATTATCATAGTTTTCTATACCGCGCTTCCGACCTTCCATTCTGAAGCGAGCAGTCCGTAAGTTACGAAATCGTGCAGCCTACCGTTGCGAAATACGCTTTGCCGCATGACACCCTCTTTTATAAATCCTAATCGCTCCGCTACAGCAGCAATTCGTAAATTGTCGGCCGCACAGCGGATCAGAATGCGGTTCATTTTGAGATCCTTGAAAGCGTAGTCGATAAGCGACTTACACGACCTTGAGATCGTCCCTTTGCCCTCTCCACTCTTATCGATCCAGTACCCGATCTCGGTCGCCTTGGCTTGATGATCAAATTCGGCAAATCCGATCGTTCCGATAAAGCTGTCCCCGCGAAATATCCCAAAATTCAATTTCAGCTTTTGCCGGGCGTCAACTATTGATTGGGCGACAAACTCGCGGGCATCGACGATCGAGTAGTCTGGCTTCATCCAGAGCATGAATTCGGTCAGGTGATCGCGATTTACCGCGATCGTAGCGTAGATCTGCTCCGCATCGCCATCGATGAATTCGCGCAGGTTAATTTCGTCGTCGATTTGAAATCTGATCATCTCGCAAGCGTCCAATTATACAGGTCAACATACTTGCGGGCAGCATTTTCCCACGAATTGTCGATCGTCATACCGTTTCGCTGAAGCCGTGCCCATGATTCCTTGTCGGCATAAGCAAACCGGGCTTCGTAAATCTTTTCGAGCAGCTTATCCGCACTGAATTCGTCGAATTTGAAGCCGTTACCCGTTCCACTGACGGCATCCCAATTTTGCACCGTGTCATCGAGGCCGCCGACCGCGTGAACGATCGGGACCGTTCCGTATCTCAGCGAATACATTTGATTTAGGCCGCACGGCTCAAATTTGGATGGCATCAGGAACATGTCAGCACCGGCCTCGATCAGATGAGCCAGCTTCTCGTTATAACCGACGTAAACGCCCACCCTCGTCGGTGCATAGTCCCTCAGCGACTGCAAAAACTGCTCAGAGTCTTTTTCGCCCGAACCTAGTGCGATGAAAAAGCCGCCGGCCGCCAAAATATCGCCTGCACCTTTGCGGATCAGCTCGACCCCTTTTTGCGGAGTGAGTCGCGTAACGCTTGCAAAAATTGGGCGGTCGAGCTCGATCGGTAGATGAAACTGCCCAAGGAGCGCTCGTTTGCATTCGGTTTTGCCGGCAAGGTCACCGGAGCTAAAGTGAGCCGGGAGCTCCACATCGGCCGCGGGATTCCACACTTCGTAGTCGACTCCATTTGTGATTCCGATCAGGCGGTTTGCCCGCTGCCGCGTGAGCCAATCGAGCCCGTATCCATTTTCGGGGGTTTGGATCTCGAAAGAGTATCGTCTCGAAACTGTCGAAAGAGTGTCCGAAACTTCAAGGCCCGCTTTCATCGCTGAGGCGTTGCCATTGAAACTAAAAGCACTTCTGGCAAAACTCGAGGTAAAACCCAGCCCGGGCAATTCTCCCATCCCAAACCCACCTTGATAGGCCATGTTGTGGATGGAAAACACGGTTCGAGTGTTTTGCCAGTAACCGCCGGAGCGACGGCGGGCGGCCACCTCGACGGCCGCAAAGCCGCAGTGCCAGTCGTTTAAATGAACGATCTCCGGCGGTGTTCCGATGCGTTCTATCAGAGCGAGGGCGGCCCGATTGAAGAAGGCGAATCGTTCGTAATCCTCTGTATATCCGTAAATCGAATCCCGATGAAAGATCGAAGGAGCATCGATCAAAAATGTAGGCGAACCATTTGCTTCGCTGTAAAACGCCCGGGCATGATAGGGCTGTCCTCGCCAATTGACCCAGAGGTCGTCGACCGCCGTATGCCAGATATATTCGCCCTTCGTTTGCCAGTAGCAAGGCGTCACCAAAAAGGCATCAAGCCCTATCCGCCCAAGGGCCTTCGGCAAAGCCCCGGCCACATCGCCCAGACCGCCGGTCTTGGAATAAGGCACTGCTTCGGCAGAGATAACGGCTACGCGCATAAATATTGGTTCGTAAATAGTAAATCGTGAATTGTAAGCGTCGTCAAACGACGTTTACAATTCACGATTTAGTTCTACGAATTAAATGGTCTTAGCTTTGCATTGATGACAGGAATTCCGCGTTCGTCTTGGTCTTGGACAGACGTTCGAGAACGACTTCCATTTGCTCGACCGGTGAAAGCGGGTTTAGCACGCGACGCATGACCCAGATACGATTGAGGTCCTCTTTGCTCAGCAACAGCTCCTCTTTACGTGTGCCGGATCGCTGAAGGTCGATCGCGGGGAAGAGGCGCTTGTCGGAGAGCCGACGGTCGAGATGGATCTCGGAGTTACCCGTTCCCTTGAACTCTTCAAAAATAACGTCGTCCATTCGCGAACCTGTGTCGATCAGGGCGGTTGCAATGATCGTCAGGCTGCCGCCTTCTTCAATGTTACGAGCGGCTCCGAAAAAGCGTTTCGGCCTTTGCAGTGCATTCGAATCGATACCGCCTGACAGGATCTTTCCCGACGGAGGAACGACGGCATTATGAGCTCGGGCGAGTCGCGTGATCGAGTCTAGAAGGATAACCACATCGCGTTGATGCTCGACCAGCCTCTTCGCTTTTTCGATCACCATATCGGCGACCTGTACGTGACGGGTCGGCGGTTCGTCAAAGGTAGATGAAATGACTTCGCCGCGGACCGAACGCTGCATGTCGGTGACCTCCTCAGGTCGTTCGTCGATGAGCAGGACGATAAGCGAGACTTCAGGATGGTTTTCAGTGATCGAATTCGCGATCGTCTGAAGAAGCATGGTTTTACCGGTGCGAGGAGGTGCGACGATCAATGCACGCTGTCCTTTTCCGATCGGTGTGACCAGATCGATCACACGGGCAGAGACCTTGTCCGGATCGGTCTCGATCTCCATCGTCAACTGCTCGTCCGGGTAAAGCGGTGTCAGGTTGTCGAAGAATATCTTCTCGCGTGACGTCTCCGGTGCCTCAAAATTTATCGCCTCGACCTTGATAAGAGCAAAGTACCGCTCGCCTTCTTTAGGAGGACGGATCTGCCCCGAAACCGTGTCGCCGGTCCGAAGGTCAAACTTTCGGATCTGTGACGGGCTGACATAAATATCGTCCGGGCCGGGCAGATAGTTATACTCAGGTGCGCGAAGAAAGCCGAAGCCGTCAGGCAACGTCTCCAAGACGCCTTCTGAAAAAATAAGGCCGCTCTTTTCGGTCTGAGCCGCGAGGACTTTGAAAATGAGCTCCTGCTTTCTAAGGCCGGTAGCACCCTCGATCCCCATTTCCTTGGCAATGTGCGTTAACTCGCTAATGGACATGTCTTTCAGACCTGCGAGATTTAGCATCGGCTCGTCGTTCGAATTTGAGGGAGAGGCTTTTTTCTCTCTAGGCTCTCCATCTGTCGAAGCTGCCTCAACGGCCGCTACTTTAGCGGCGTCCTCGCCGACGGTCGTCCGTCGGGGCCTGCGGGATTGTGTAGTTTTGGTAACCATGTCAGTTGGTTTGGAATGAAGGAAATTTTAATGTGTTAAACACTTTAGAGGTTTTTATGACTTCCACGTAAACAGGTCGCGCTAAGTTGGAACCCGAAAGACATTAGTGGAGATCGTTATGGATTGATTAGAGTAATAACAAAGAATTCCAGCCTACGTGGCTTGAAAAGAAACCCTGACTAAAGGGGATAACTAAATGTTTACATCATTCGAATCAATAAATCAACCTAAATATTAATAATTATTTATCGACTCTTCGATCGCAGACCAAACCGCATCACGTCCGCGCCCGGTCTTTGCCGAAAACGCAATGATTCGGGCACCGTCGAGTGTCTTTTCGATTTTCGCAATGCTCTTTGAAAGCTCATTGTTCGAAAGCTTGTCCGCCTTTGTCGCGACGATCAGCCGAGGCTTTTCATGCATCGATAGCCACTCATTGAGCTGCAGATCGAGTTCGGTCGGCGAATGCCTCGAATCAACCAGCTGGATCGACAACGCGAGTTCCTTTCGGTCCGAAAGATATTGTTCGGCCATCGTTCCCCAATCGGCCCTCATGCTCTTAGACACCTTGGCATAGCCGTAACCCGGAAGGTCCGTAAAATAAAATTTCTCGTTCACCAGGAAGAAATTGATGCTTTGAGTGCGGCCCGGAGTATTGGAAGTTCGGGCAAGGCCCTTTCGATTGAGAAGTGAATTGAGAAGCGACGATTTCCCTACATTCGACCGACCCAAAAAAGAGATCTCCGGCCGCCCGTCAGTCGTCCAATGTGCCATTTCAAAAGCGCTTTTGACGAATTCCGCGGAAGTGATTTTCATTAATTGCGACTCCGGACTATGAGCCCTTTACCATCTCCGCCCGGGCCTGCATCCACCGCTTCATCGACTCGCGACGCGAAGCAAGAATTTCGAGTGCATTTGGCTGCCTCATCAAGAGCTCTTCCATGTTTCTTAGAAAATTTGGATTGTCGAGCACCGTACGAACGCCTTCAACGTGCGGCTGCACTTTTGAGAAAACGATCCAACATTCATTGGCCGAATCGAGAAACATCTCTTCGTCGATGCCTCCGCGAATCACAAACCCAGCGGCCATATCCCAGTAGGATGAGACCATGCGAAATTTCGCACTCGTATCCGGATCGATCATTGCCCGGACGATATCCTCGGCGCTCTCCGGGAAAAACGAGATGATCCAACTTCGCGATTCCCGCATCTTCTCCTCGCGGCGAAGTTCATAAAGTTTGAGTATCAAATCAACAGATGCTTCCTTGCTCATCTAAATTAATCTCCCCTGTTAGCTCGAATTTATTCTATCGTTCGAGTTTAAGGTAGAATCCGCTCTTTCTCAAGAAGGCCCGGCCCTCCGAAAATTGTCGAACAGGCCATTAGCGTATTTTACACCTAAACGAACGGCTGACCGTGTTCAGATCAAACCCGCTAGAAAGAGACTGGAATATGGCGTTCGTAAGTTTTAGGAATGGTAATGCGATCATTCGTCGGCTGGAAGCCGCCGGATCCGGTCCCCGGTCGGACGAGGCTATCTTGTATGCATGTCAGCGATATGGAACTCGATGCAAGAGATTTAAGCGTTCTGTACTACGTTGATGCCCATTCTCACGAGTTATGTGTTGATCCCGGCCAACCCGCGGTCATCGAGATTCCCAACATCATTTACGGACTGATCTATTCGATGACAGCCGAAATTTCAGGGCTGCCCGCATCTGGATTCCATATCTGCGGCGTCTCGATCTCGCCCGTGCTCGGCCCACTTTCGAGAGCGAACTTAAGAACCTCGTCTATCATATCCACGATATGGATCGTCAATTCGTCACGAACTTCTTCGGGGACGTCGACCAGGTCTTTCTCATTCTCTTTTGAAATGATGATTGTCCGGAGACCGAACCGATGTGCCGCCAGCATTTTTTCCTTGACTCCGCCGATCGGCAGCACTTTGCCTCGAAGCGTTATTTCTCCGGTCATCGCAACATCGTGCCGGGCGGCTTTTCGCGTCATCGCAGAAACCATAGCGGTCGCCATAGTTATTCCCGCGCTCGGGCCGTCTTTGGGTATCGCTCCTTCGGGAACGTGAATATGCAGGTCCTTTTCGCGAAAGATCGCCTGGTCGATGCCAAGCTCTTCCGCCCGAGTCCTGATGCAGGTGAGGGCGGCTTTTGCTGATTCCTGCATGACCTCACCAAGCTTTCCGGTCAAGGTAACTTCACCTTTACCTTTTACAAGAGTGGCCTCTATCTGTAAAACGTCGCCGCCAGCTTCGGTCCATGCGAGGCCGTTCACGAGACCGATCTCACTTTTTCGGGCGATGTCTTGTTTTCGGAACTTTATGATACCGAGCAACTCCTGGACCTTTTCTGCGTCAACCACGATTCGAAACTCGTCTTTATCGTCTGACGCTACGTATTTGCGAGCGATCTTTCTAAGGCACGATCCGATCTCTCTTTCTAAATTGCGGACGCCGGCCTCGCGTGTGTAATGACGTATTATCTCAAGGATGCCCTCGTCGGTAAATTTCACCTTATCCCCCTCGATGCCGCTGTTATCACACTGCTTAGGGATTAAATGCTGCTTTGCTATTTCAAGCTTTTCGCGTTCGGTGTAGCCGGACAAGTTAAGTATCTCCAGCCTGTCCTGAAGCGGCGGAGGGATGGTGTGTAGCACATTCGCAGTCGCTATAAAGAAAACCTGCGATAGATCATAATCGACGTCGAGATAATGGTCGCGAAAGGAATTGTTTTGTTCGGGATCAAGCACCTCTAGCAATGCGGAACTCGGATCGCCGCGATAATCGCGCCCGAGTTTGTCGACTTCGTCGAGCACGATAACGGGGTTGATCGTTCCCGCTCGCTTCATTAGCTGGATGATCTGGCCCGGAAGTGCTCCGATATATGTCCTCCTGTGGCCGCGTATTTCGGCCTCGTCATGTACGCCGCCAAGTGCCAGACGAACAAATTTTCTACCTGTAGCATTCGCGATAGACTTTCCAAGCGACGTCTTTCCAACGCCGGGAGCACCAACGAAACACAATATCGTTCCTTTCGGATTTTTCACCAACTGGCGAACGGCCAGGAACTCCAAGATGCGCTCCTTGATCTTCTCAAGGCCGTAATGATCCTCGTTGAGCGTCTTCTCCGCGACGGCAAGGTCCTCGATCTCCTCGGAGCGGTCTTTCCACGGCACGTTCGTGAGCCAATCCAAATAGGTTCGAGCAACTGTGCCCTCTGCCGACATCGGCGGCATCGCCTCAAGCCGAGTAAACTCCTGCATCGCCTTGTCCTTGGCTTCTTCCGTCATTCCCGATTCCTCGATCCGCTTCTTGAGGTCGTCGAGTTCGGCTTTTTCATCCTTGCGGCCCAGTTCTTTATGAATGGCCTTGATCTGCTCGTTAAGATAATATTCACGCTGATGCTTGTCCATCTGCTTCTTGGTGCGAGCATGAATATTTCTGTCGAGCTGCCGCCGTTCGATCTCTGCCTCAAGAACATCGATCAACTTCTGAAGTCGCTCCTGGACCGAGAAGGTTTCGAGCAACGCTTGCTTTTCCTCAACGCCTATCCGCAAATGCGAAGACATCGAGTCAGCGATCTGAGCGGCCGAGACACCCCGCAGACTTGCGTGTAGGGCATCTGTGTAAGCATCGGGCGAAACGCGTAAAAACTGTTCGACAAGCGTATGGATCTTTTGCAGCAATCCATCCGTTCGGTATCCTGACTCATCAGTCGAAGGCATCCGGCGAACCTGTGCATAAAACATCCCGTCTTCGCCCTGCTCGATCCGAACGGACCGTCCGCGTTCGCGTCCCTCGACGACAACTTTTATTTGACCATTTTCTTGTCTCTGAGCCTGAAGGATTCTCCCGATCGTTCCGACTGAGTAGATCTGGTCGGCCGCCGGCTCATCCACGGTCGCGTCGTGCTGCGTCGCGAGAAATATCTGTCGCTCGCCAACCATCGCCTGTTCGAGCGCCATGACAGAGCTCGACCGGCCGATCTTAAATGCAACCTTAGTGAATGGAAAAATCACGACGTCCCTGATAGGAACCATCGGATAACGTTCAATATCTGACGGCATCTGGTCTGAAAATTCTTGCATATCTGTCACGCTGGATCTCCCGGGCGAAAGGGTTAATATTTATTGGATTCGTGAGATTAAACTATATTTACGCAAAATCGGCGACCAAAAGCAACAATTCATTTGAGGCCAAAATACGTAAGTCTTCTAAGCCTGCTTGATATCTAGACGATTGTATATAGGCCGATTAAATTGCAAATTTTAGAATATTGGGCTCAATCTGACATTCGGAGCCAAATCGAATGATTTTTCGATAATTTTGACTCAATGGAAGATGCGGGACGATGGAGGTTTGTAGGAAGTATCCGAATAAAAGGCGTTCCTATTGCCTTGTCACCGAACGTTCGCGATGAAATGCATGTCGGTGTAATATGAACAGAAAACGAAAAGGCCGGTTAGACATTAGCTCCCGACCGACCGACCTCTAAAACTTTATTCCGGGATCTACGCAGCCTCTTCGGAGCGTGACATGACTTCGAAGACAGGCACTTTTCGCTCGACCATTTCCTTCGTTACAACAATATCCTTGACCTTCTTCTCCGTCGGCAAATGATACATCGATTCGAGAAGGATCTCTTCGAGGATCATCATCAGGCCGCGAGCACCGACTTTTCGTTCGAATGCCTGGTGGGCAACGGCCTGCAAAGCACCATCCGTAAACTTAAGACCGATATTATCGAACTCAAATTTCTTCTGATATTGCTTGACCAGTGCATTTTTCGGCTCTGTCAGGATCGTGACCAAAGCTGCTTCGTCTAGTTCGCGAAGAACGCCGATAACCGGTAGGCGTCCGACAAATTCAGGAATCAGCCCGTAGTGAATGAGATCCTCGGGCTCCAGCTTATTTAATGAATCAATATGGCGCTGCTTGTTTGTCTTGATATCCGCCTGGAATCCAAGCGACTTGTTCCGGAAGCGCTTTTCAACGACTTTTTCGAGGCCGATAAATGCTCCGCCGCATATAAACAAAATGTTCGTTGTGTCGAGTTGTTGAAAATCCTGTTGCGGATGCTTGCGGCCACCGCCCGTCGGGATATTTGCGGTCGTACCTTCAAGGATCTTAAGCAAAGCCTGCTGAACACCTTCGCCAGAAACATCACGTGTTATCGAAGGGTTGTCGTCCTTCCGACAGATCTTATCGATCTCATCGATGTAGATGATTCCCTGTTGAGCCTTTTCTATATCGCCGCCAGCAGACTGAAGCAGCCTGAGCAGAATATTCTCGACATCTTCTCCGACATACCCCGCTTCTGTCAGGCTGGTCGCATCAACGATGCAAAATGGCACGCTGAGAACGCGGGCAAGCGTCTGAGCAAGAAGCGTCTTTCCCGTTCCCGTCGGACCTATTAGAAGGATGTTCGATTTTTGAAGTTCGATATCGCTGCGACGTTTTGCAAGTTCCAGACGCTTATAATGCTGGTACACGGCAACCGACAAGCGCTTTTTTGATTCGTCTTGCCCGATTACATACTCATCTAAAAAACCTTTGATCTCCTGAGGTTTAGGCAAACTCGTTCTTACAGCAGTAGACGCGCTCTGCTCATCGTCATTGATGATCTCATTACAGATGCCGATGCATTCGTTACAAATGTAAACTCCGGGGCCGGCGATCAGTTTGCGGACATCGTTTTGCGATTTTCCACAGAATGAACACGTTAGGAGTTCCTCGGGTTTTCGAAATTGACTCATACTTCCGTTGTCAGTTGTAGGATTGCATCGGTTTGTTGTTTATTCGAACCGTTTCGTTGCACCGATCTCGTGTGACAACTAAAACAAACTTACAACAAACTGTGTATTCCGTTATTTCTCCCTATGCTCGATCACCTCATCGATCAACCCGTAATCCTTCGCCTGCAGCGGAGTAAGGATCCGGTCGCGCTCAACATCAATTTCAACCTGGTCAAATGACTGGCCGGAATGACGGGCGATTATAGTCGAGGTCAGCGTTCGCATGCGGATGATCTCCTCAGCCATCAAGCGAACGTCGGTTGCCTGACCGGAGGCTCCGCCCGACGGCTGGTGTATTAGTACACGTGCATTTGGCAGGGAAAATCGCTTTTTCGGAGCCCCCGCGCAGAGCAACAACGCTGCCATGGAAGCGCATTGCCCGACACAAATCGTCGTAACATCATTTTTGATGAACTGCATTGTGTCGTAGATCGCCATCCCCGCGGTGATCGATCCGCCAGGGCTGTTGATATATAGGTTTATGTCGCGTTCAGGGTCCTCGGCCTCAAGGAAAAGTAGCTGAGCGACGATCAAGTTTGCGATCTGATCATCGATTGGCGTGCCGATAAAGATGATGCTGTCTTTTAGAAGTCTCGAATATATGTCGAACGCCCTTTCGCCTCGCGACGTCTGTTCGACAACCATTGGTACTAATGCCATATATTGCTCTCTCTGTGGAAAACGGAAATACCTTTAGGAAATGCTTGAATTGTCAGGTGATAAAGTGTTGAAAATATGGCGATTGCCAGTCTCGGGTTTCGATTCTACAACATTTCACATAAAAATCAAGCGGAAAATGCCTTTCCCTTTTCGAGTTCGCGGCTAGTCGCACACCAAACAAGATGTTACGACTTCTTCGCAGCTTTCTTTGCCGGCTCCTTTTTCTTCACCGCCTTTTTCGGACTATTATCACTTTCCGGCTCGCTGACGGTCTCGTCGATCCATTCACCTTCTGTAATTTTTGCTTTGGCAACGATCGCCTCGATCGCCTTTCTCGTCTTCAGGTTGTTCCGGATATTGTCGAGTCCGCCACCTTGTTTCGCCATCGAATCCCGAACTTCGTCGACCGAAGCCCTGTAATATTCAGCCATCGTTGCGATTTCCGCGTCGACTTCCTCGTCAGAAACAGAGACTTTTTCTATTTCGGCAACCCGATCAAGCAACATCGCTCCGCGAACATCTCGTTCAGCCTGCATCCGCATATTACCGTAAGCCATCTGAACGAATTTTTCGTCCAAATTGTTCAGATCAAGCCCTCGTTGCTGCATATCCTGCGCGAAATTATTTAGTAGATTACGCGCCTGATTTTCGATAAGCGTGTTCGGAACCTCAAAAGCATTGTCCTCGATGAGTTTCGCAATTGCGTTGTTTCGAACTCGCGCGTCTGCATCAGCTTTCGCGTACGTCTCAAGATCAGCCTTCAGCTTTTTGCGAAGATCGGCCACGGATTTATATCCCTCATCCAAGCTTTTGGCCCATTCATCGTTAAGCTCCGGGCTCTCAACTTTTCCCACCGATTTGATCTTGGCTTTGTAATGGACTGTTTTTCCAGCCAACGCCTCTGATGAGAATGTCTCCGGATACGTAACCGTAAATTCCTTTTCGTCGTCCTCTTTTACACCAATAAGATTATCGGTAAATGATTTTTCGATAACCTCGTCACCAAGTACAACTTCGAGATCATCCGCCTTGATCGTTTCCCCCGACGGATCGTCGGCAAAGCTTCCTTCCAGATCGGCGATCACCGTATCTCCAATCAAGGATTTCCGTCCTTCCACCGGTATTAGAGCTGCTTCCTTTTTCTGCCTTTCGGCAATGAGGTCATCAATCTCTCCGTCGGCAAGAGGTTTTACACGACGCGTGACCTCGATACCGGCATATTTGGGCTTTGGTATTTCGGGCATCACCTCTACATGCGCGTGGAGTGATAATGGAATGCTGCCATTAACGACGGCATTTTCATGATCATCGAGGTGAAGATGCGGTTCGGCCAATGGGTGCAGGTCATGTTCCTCGATCGCACTTGCGACCGCGGCCGGCACGACATCCTGCAGCACTTCGCTTCGGATCTCACTCTTAAATCGCATTCGAACGACGTCCAGAGGTGCGTAGCCCTTCCTGAAGCCGGGGACGCTGGCACGCTTCGCATATCTCTGGCTAACTTTGCCGTATGCTTCAAGAAGCGTTGACGCGTCGATTTCGATCTTAAGTTCTCTTTGTGTTGGTGAAACTTCGGTTATTTCGCTTTTCATTTACAAAAAAGGATAGCATTGTCGGTCGTCGGTTGTCAGTCCGAGTAACCGCCGGTTTAGTCCAAAAGTCGAAGTGGCCGGTCGCAGGGCCAAGTATGACCTCTAACAACCGACCACTCAAACAAAGTTGGTGCCGAGGGCGAGACTCGAACTCGCACGTCTTTCGACGCTAGATCCTAAGTCTAGTGCGTCTGCCAATTTCGCCACCTCGGCATTGTGAAAATTACGTTACCTTCGCGATTCGAAGGATATTTGCCCGCAACCCACGAATTAAGAATCTACCGAATCTGGCAAAGTTTGTCTAGCAGGCTATTTTCTGAGATATTTGCGCTCGTATTCATCCCAGGACATGTTAATGTCTGTTACTCCGCCGAGCCCGTTTCGCGGATCAGACCCAAGAGCCTTCGCTTCCGCCTTTAGAAACAGCCTATATCCGCCGTAGCCAACTGCCGCAACCAATCCGATCCAGAAGGCATACCATAGCAGTGACGAAATGAACCCGAGAAACCACAGAAAAAGCATTCCAACAAAGATCAAGCCGATCCCGGCTAAAATGATCTTGATAATGTTCATCGAACCATACCTCCTCGTATAGAGTTTAATACGAACTAGCCGCTGGGATGTTCGTGGAAAATTTCGGCTTCGCGTATAATTCACGTTTAACGACTGGGGGAACTACACGGATTGAGCACATCTGACATAAATATCAAACTCGTTGCCGAGGCACTCGACGCTGAGTTTACCGGCGACGGTGCCCGCATCGCCAGCGATGTGACGCACGATTCGAGGCAAGCTCACGAAGGCACGATCTTTGTGGCGATAAAGGGTTCGACACTCGACGGTCACCGTTTCCTGGGTGACGTCATGCGGCGTGGAGCTGTCGGCATTATTTCGGAATTAGACAGGCCTGACGATTTTTCTGGTGCTTGGTTAAAAGTAAAAAACGCTCGCGAGGCGCTTGCGAAGGCAGCAGCGGTCATAAACGGAAACCCATCGCACGGGCTTGATCTGGTTGGCATTACAGGCACAAACGGAAAAACGACGACAACTTATCTTTGTTTCGCCCTTGCAAAGGCTGCCGGCAGAAAGCCGGCCATGCTGACGACCGTCGAATATCGGATCGGAGAGAAAAGCGAAGAGGCGGTCCGAACCACACCCGAGGCCTCCGATACCAATCGATTCTTGCACGACGCCGTCGAGGCCGGCTGTTCGGTCGCGATCATGGAAGCCTCGTCACAGGCGATCGATCTACACCGGTGCGACTGGCTTCGATTTAAGGTAGCGTTGTTCACAAATCTTACCCGTGACCATCTCGACTACCACCTGACGATGGAAGATTATTTCGATGCAAAGAAAAAGCTTTTTGACGGGCGGCTTGGAGAAAAGCCCGGGGTTTCCATCATAAATGTCGATGACGAATGGGGACAAAAACTTGCGAGTGAATTGCAAAGCGCAGGAGACCGCGTTGTGACGTTTTCGCTCACAACGGACGCTGACCTGACGGCGTCGAATATCGAGGTATCGCTGGTTAGCGGCACATCTTTTGATCTGAAGGCTCCGGCGGGCACCCAGCGAATCTATTCACCACTGGTTGGAAAGCCCCACGTTTACAACATGCTTTCCGCTATCGCGGCCGGACTAGAGCTCGGTTACGATCTCGATTCGATCTCCACCGGATTGTCGGATTGTGTCGGGGCTCCGGGCCGGTTCGAACGGGTACCTCATGATGGTGATTTCGCAGTTGTCGTCGACTACGCGCATACGGATGATGCACTCCGTAACACACTGAAAACGGCGAGCGACCTCGCCCAAGGGCGCATAGTTACTGTTTTTGGGTGTGGCGGGGACCGTGATCGGTCAAAACGCCGTCCGATGGGACAGGCTGCTGGTGAGTACAGCGATCTAGTGATAATTACGTCGGATAACCCGCGAACGGAAGATCCGCTTGAAATAATCGAGCAGATCGAGCTCGGTGTTAAGGAGATGACCGATTCGTTCGAGGTGATCTCTGATAGACGGGAAGCGATATGGCGTGCGATCGCATCCGCCCGAACCAACGACGTCGTAATTATTGCGGGCAAAGGCCATGAAACCTATCAGATCGTAGGAGCAAATAGATATCACTTTGACGATCGAGAGGTCGCCCTTGAGGCATTGGCAAGGTTGGGAGAGGACCGTTAGGCCGGGCCTTCGGATTCGCGAACAAGTTTGACCAAGAGATCACGTTGAGCGGCTGAAAGCTGATCGAACCTAACCCCAAATCCGATATCAAGGACATGATTGGCGACCCTGCCGCCAAATTGAACCTTCATCCCGTCTGCGAGGGGGACAAATACTCGGGCTGTTTCATCATCTTCGACCTCTCCAGAACTCAAGATAAAACACCCGTCAAAACTGACGTCGCTAATGGTCCCGGGCTGCCGGGCCCCTGTAGTTTCCCATTCCACATCAATGCTGATCGGGTATCTGTTCGTTCCTCTTCGATCCTGTCCGCTCCGCCTGTCTTGTACCGACATCTGGTCTAATCTGCTCCTTCCGGCGATTTACTTCCTTTATTATTAAAGTAGTAAAAAACCGGCAATCCCAACAAGATAAGCAGCGAACCTGCAAATGAAGACGTTTTCCCTATCGATTTGATACCCTCTCCGACGTTGCCTGACGAAATGTTTGCAAGACCATCCTTCATTAACGGTAGATCGTTGGCAAAGGTGGTATACAAAAGCCACCCCGCGACCAATAGGAAAATAATAGGCACGATCGGATAGCCCCACGCCTTATAGGGCCTGGCAAGTTCCGGATATTTTCGACGGTAGAGAAATATCGAGGACGTCACCAGAGCATAAAATACCCATGAACCAAAAACGACATAATCCGTAAGTATGTCGAATGAACCGGATAGTGCCAGGATTGTCGAGATCACACCCATCAGCAGGACTGATGAAACGGGAACGCGGTTTAGTGACAGGTTCGCAAATGTACCGAAAAACAACTTGTCTTTCGCCATCGCATATGGAACTCGTGCACCCGCCATTAAAGATGTGTGGAGCGTTCCCAATGATGAGAGCATAAGCCCGACGGTGAAAAATGCTATGGCTGCTCCCGTGGCGATACTCGCGACATTTCCGCCGAAAAACATACTTACAACGACTTTTGCTACCGACGAATTCTTTGAAACGGAAGCGATCGTTGTGGGATCCAAAACGTAGAAATAGGCAATGTTCGCGATGACATAGAGAACGATAACTAGTATCGTGCTGCCGATGATCGCCAGTGGGATATTGCGATTAGGATCCTTGACCTCGCCGGCGACGAACGTTAAATTATTCCACCCGTCGTAACCCCACAAAGCCCCGAGCATCGCCGCCGCGAACCCGCCGAGAAACGTGTATCCCGGTGAACCGATCGTAACGGCCGCGGCGACGCCTTCGCACGTCCCGCCTGTGTTCAACAAAGAAAAGTTGGCAAAGTGGCCGCTGACAAGCACAAACGCACCGATCGAAACAAACAGGATCAGAGCCATCTTTACAAAAGTCAGGACCGTCGCGATCTGTCCTGTCAGGGCAACTGAGGCACAGTTCAATGTCGTGAAAATTACGATCACCATCACGGCCACGATCTGGAGCGTGGTGATTTCGATGGTAGTTCCCGCGAGGTTAAACGTTGTCAGCGTGGCCGCGAGCTTGTTGTCCAGGAAATCATTCAAGCCTATCGAAAAGGCAACCGCGGCGGCGGCTTGCGATCCGGGACGGGCAATGAATATCTGCATCCAGCCATACAAAAAGCTGGATAGTTTTCCGTATGTATCTCGCAGAAAAACGTATTCGCCCCCAGCCTCAGGTTTCATCGCGGTTAATTCCGCATATGTGAGAGCTCCCGCAAGTGAAAGCAATCCCGCCGCGATCCACGCAACGATGACCCACGTTGGACTTCCAACATTGCAGGTCATTACGCGTGCTTTTAAGAACACACCTGTGCCTATGACGTTGCCGATGATCACGGATACCGCCGCGACCAGTCCGAGTCCGCGAATCAATGTCTGTCTTTCGTTAATTTCCGCATTCATAGTCTTTGGTGTTGAGGCTGGCAACATATTACGCGAAAATCGCGCCCAAGTGAAACAAGCATCCCGTGATAAAATCGCGTCAATGGTTGAATTGGACCTAACCGCCGACGGGCTGGTTTCGGCGTTGTTGAGCCTTGCCGAAACGGAGACAGTTTGCATTCTCGACAGTTGCGGCGTCGGCCATTTGGGTTCGCACCTTCTGATCGCTGGCGTTCGGCCGACCGCTGTATGTGAGGTCTCGAATCCCGATCCGGAAGCAACGCTCAATTTGATCGATGAAAAGTTCTCAGACGATCAGTGCGTTTCGATATTCACGATCTCGTATGAATTCGGCCATAAACTACTTGGCATCGGGTCCCAAAGATCCTCAAGCCTTCCTATAAACGAGCCAGATCTCTTCCTCGCATCTTTCGAGGCCCTTATCGTTCATGATTACAATACGGGATGGATGGGAGTTTGCGGGAATGTCGAAGCTGTTAATTCGGTTGTCCAGCTTCTCACTTCGGTGGAAGGAGGGTTTGATCCGAATCCTGTTATACCGGCAACTCACGCCCATTCAAATTTCACGAGAGCAGATTATCTGTCAGCCATCGATTCGATAAAAGAGTCCATTCGAAGAGGCGATACCTATCAAACCAATCTGACACAGCAAATGTCGGCTGAGCTGCCGGATTCCCTTGCGCCAGAACATGTATTCTGGCGTTTGCGTCGAGATCATCCGGCCCCATTTTCCGCTTTCCTTAAACGATGCTCGTCCACAGTTGTCTCGGCGTCTCCCGAAAGGTTCTTTAGCCTCGAAGACGGCATTATCCAGGCGTCTCCGATCAAGGGCACCCGGCCCCGCAATGGTTTAGACGACGATCGAATGCGGCGTGAACTCGTCGCCAGTGAAAAAGACATCGCCGAAAATACAATGATCGTCGACCTTCTAAGAAACGACCTTGGCCGAGTCTGCGAATTTGGTAGCGTTAAGGTCGAAAAACTTTGCGAGCTTGAGGATCATCCGTCGCTTTTCCACCTTGTGTCGACGATCCGCGGACAAATGCGTCCAAATGTCATGCCCTCTGAGATTCTAAGAGCTCTTTTTCCCTGCGGTTCGATAACCGGAACTCCCAAGATCAGCACGATGCGCATACTTGACGAGATCGAACCAGTTCCCCGCGGCCTTTCAATGGGTGCCATTGGCTATTGCGTTCCGTCAGACAATTTCGGGCTTCCGAAGAGCATAGACCTCAGCGTGGCGATAAGAACGATGGTCGTTCGCGATGACACGGCTACATTCAATGTCGGCGGTGGAATAGTGATCGACAGCGATCCGCGAAACGAATACTACGAATCGCTCACAAAAGCAAGAGCCCTGCTCAATGCTATCGGTGCGAAGTTCCGTGGTTATTCTTAACCCCTTCCCTGCCTTCTGGGGAACTAATTTGTTTAACCGGTGTCTAATTCTCCGTACCGCAAAAAAGGAGGATCCAAATGACAAAACCGATCATTAACGTGACGCCGCTGATCGACGTCCTGCTCGTTCTGCTGATCATCTTTATGGTTGTCGCTCCACTGAAACCTAGCAGTTTCAAGACCCGCGTCCCCCAGAACCCAACGAACGACGACCGCGTCAGACCAAATGATCGAACCCTCGTGGCCGCCGTGGACAAAGACGGGTCGATCCGGCTAAACAAGGAGTCGGGTTTAGGGGACACCTCCGATCCGTCGAAACTTGTCGATCGCCTCCGCGATGTCTTCGACAAGAGGCAGGCCAACAACGATATCTCAGAGTCTTTCGCTGACGATGCCGGCCGGCCGTTTACGGATCGGATCGAACGAAGTGTCTTTATTAAGGCTCCGAAAGGAACCGGATATGGTAAGGTCGCTGGATTGATCGATGCCGTAAAAATGGCAGGAGCCTATCCGATCAGCCTTCAGATCGATGACCTCGAAAATTGAAAACGAGGGCGATCAGATGTAATTTCATGTTATAATTACGTGTTTGATTCAGCTGGTATGCTGTTTGGAACACCAACTGGCTAGTTGCATCTCCCGCATTATAGTCCGCCTCGATGGTGAATTATTACGATCAGCTCAAGGTATCGCCAAAGGCGTCAGGAACCGAGATAAAATCGGCTTACCGTCGCCTTGCCCGTAAACTGCATCCCGATAGGAATAACGGGGCCGCCGACACCGCATTAAAATTTGCCGCCATAGCCGAGGCTTACGAGGTGCTTGGCAACCCCAGCGAGCGGGTAAAATATGACCGCCGCCTTCTCGACGTCCAATACTCCGGAAACGGTAGTGGCGGATCTGTGTTTACCTCGGGAAATCCCCATGCCCGCCGCTGGCGACAGATGGTCTATGAAAAACGCTATAACGACATAATCGATCGAATGATCGCCGAGGAGCGTGCCGAGGCGATGGCGTTTCAAAAAGTGGTTTATCCCATGGTCGCACTGTTTGTTTCCGCGGTTATGTCCACCGCTTTCAAGCCGATAATCTTCAAAAACTCACAAATCATCGGTGAATTGATCATCGTTTCGTTATTTGCGGTAGGCGTCATTCATCTTGTCGGCCGCATTCGTGAAGGTTTCGCACGTTATACTGAAAGTGACCTTAATATTCACGATTCGATCCTCGACGACAGCGAGAGACGCGTTCGGCCTTATTCGCGGGTCGGAGCGGCGGCCGTCTTAATAGGCGGATTCGTTCTTTGTCTGGGGGCCGGTTATCTGATCGGAACGCAATTCAATTTTATCGCCCTTTCCCTCCCGTCGATGTTCTCCAAGGACCTCTCCCCGGAGTTCTTTTTTTACCCTCCGATCATTACTCTTTTTGTCGACATGATGCACTCGGTCGCATCCAAATTCGACCGGCCGACTCCCGTAATATCGGGTTGACAACAATTAGTGATTGTCATACAATTTCTAATTCGTCTTGGATCCGTTCGATATGACGAAATAGAAATACGCTATGGCGAATCATAAATCAGCAGAAAAAAGAGTCCGTCAGAACGCGAAGCGTCGTGACATTAATCGCAGCAATCGAAGCAAGCTTCGTTCTTCCATCAAAAAACTTAGAACAGCGGTTGCCGGGCATGACAAGGCAGCGAGTTCAGAGTTGTTGTTTCCGACAGTTTCCTTGATAGACAAGGCCGTAAACAAGGGCATTATTCACCGGAATACGGCAGCCCGGTACAAATCGCGGCTCACAAAGCACGTCAATTCCATGGCGTAAAATTTTCCAGAACGAAGACTTAATTGTTTTCTCCTTTATCATTCGGAAGCGGATACATATTTTGATCCGCTTCCTTTTTTTGCGCCTTCCATCCGGAATGTAGTAGGTCTACACCTGATTTTTGCTACAATCCTCAAAATGACCGCGCCTCGGCAATTCAAATATTTCGATCTGATCATGGCTGCGTTCGTGGCTGTTTTGCTGTGCTCCAACTTGATCGGTGTTCAGAAAGTCACCTTCGTGACGATTCCCTTCACGGGTGGCTACCAATACATTTACGGAGCGGGTGTCCTATTCTTCCCGATCAGCTATTTTTTTGGCGATATTCTAACGGAAGTCTACGGTTATAAGCGTTCGCGACGCGTCATTTGGGCGGGGTTTGGAGCAATGGCGTTTGCCTCCGTCATGTCCTTCATAGTAACAAGCCTGCCTGACGCCACAACGATGAAACCGGATCAGGTCAATGCCATCAATATGATGTTTGGCCAGACATGGCGGATCGTGCTCGCATCGCTTTCGGCTTTTTGGCTCGGCGAGTTTGCTAACTCCTTCGTCCTTGCCAAGCTTAAGGTGAAAACTGAAGGTAAGTATCTTTGGACCCGCACGATCGGTTCGACCGTCGTGGGCGAGGCGGTCGACAGCCTTATCTTTTACCCGCTCGCATTCCTCGGCTCATGGTCGACTGAACAATTGGTCAGCGTAATGATCGGCAACTATTTTCTTAAGGTCATGTGGGAGGTCGTTGCGACACCAATTACCTACAAGGTCGTCGGCTTTCTAAAGCGGGTGGAACACGAAGACTACTTCGACCGTGACACGGACTTCAATCCATTCACGCTTGACGCATGAACTACCTTTTCTCCCAACAATGAACCTTACGCTCGACACGGCGATCATAGATCTTTACCGACACGACGTTGCAAAATTATCGGCGGCAATGTCGAGAAAACTCGCGGCCGCCGTCGCTGTTTTTGCGAGTGAAAGTGATCTAACGAATACGACCGTCGGTGACCTTCTGGGCTACTATCCGACCCGGTACGAAGATCGTTCGAAACTGATGTCGATCGACGAGTTAGAGGAAGGGATGGAGGCTGCGGTGGAGATACACGTCCGTGGTTCTGCCGGTCTCCAGGTCGGCCGCAATCGCGATCCGCGAAAACCGCCGCTTTTTCTGTTTGAGATCAACGGCGGCGATGTCGACCGCCGGTTCAAACCGGTAGCGATAAAGTGGTTTGTTTCGGGAAGAAATGCCAAGGCTACCGTCCAGTATTACGGTGAACGATTTGCCCGCGGAACACGATTTGTGGCTTACGGCCTGTGGGAATACGACGAGGCCAGAAAATATTTTTTTCTAAAGCTCGCCAAGCCGGAAGAACTTGAGATACTGCCGCCCGTTGAGACGGGCCTCTTCGCTGAAAGCGTTCGATCGCCGAAAAAAATCTTACGAGCCCAGAATGAATCCGATCTGCTCGAAGAGGACGTAGCCGATCCGGACTTTGCTCCTGTGCATACAGCCCGCCGCGTGCCTATTTATCGTAAGCTGGGTCCGTTTCAGACCAAACGCCTGCGAGAGATAACTTACGATATCCTACGAAAGCTCGATCGCGGATCTGTTCCGGACAGCTTGCCAGCCGACCTTCTAGATCGGCAAGGCCTGGTGACCCGTGCGGAGGCGTTGGCTGGGATCCACTTTCCTCCGGAACATTCATCTATTGCTGATTACGCGATGTTTCGAAGTGCGGCGCAAAAAAGGTTGATCTTTGATGAATTTTTCTGGCTTTCATTCTCGATGCAGTTATTGCGGGGTGAACGGCTCAAAGAGCCGAAGGGCACGGTCATTGAGATCAGTGAAAAGACAAAGGAACGACTCCGAAGTATCTTGCCCTTTAGGCTGACCGATGCCCAGGAACGTGTCACCGCAGAGATCTTTGACGACCTTAGATCGAATGCCCCAATGAACCGGCTGATCCAGGGCGATGTCGGCAGCGGCAAAACGATAGTCGCCTTTTTATCCGTCTTTGCCGCGATGGAAAACGGATATCAAACCGCGTTGATGGCTCCGACCGAGATCCTTGCGGAACAACATTTCCGCAATGCGCAGGCCATTTTTGCAGAAAGCGGGTATCGGGTCGAGCATCTCGCCGGAAGCACCCGTGCGGCGGCGAAACGAAAAATTTACGAGGCCCTTGCTTCCGGCGAGATCGACTTGATCATCGGCACCCACGCCATTATTCAGGACAGTGTTCGGTTCGCAAAGCTCGGGCTGGCAGTCATCGATGAGCAGCACCGTTTCGGCGTGTTGCAGCGTGCGCAGCTAAAAGCTGGTGGCCAAAATCCAGATATTCTCGTAATGACCGCGACGCCGATCCCGCGCTCGCTGGCAATGACGGTGTACGGCGACCTGGATGTTTCGATCATCGACGAGCTGCCGCCGGGCCGGACGCCAATAAAGACGGTCGTTCTCGGTGAAGACCAGCGGCCGGGCGTCTATAAGGGTATTGAACGAGAGATCAAACTTGGTCGGCAGATCTACGTCGTTTACCCATTGATCGACGAGTCGGCAAAGTCCGATCTCAAGGCCGCGACGATCATGTTCGAAGATCTTTCAAAACGGATATTCCCGCAACATACAGTCGGCCTTCTTCACGGCAAAATGAAGTCGGCAGAAAAGGACGAGGTCATGAAGAGCTTTGTCGCCGGTCGCCTGGACATACTCGTTTCGACGACAGTGATCGAAGTCGGTGTCGACGTGCCAAATGCCTCGCTGATGGTCATCGAGCACGCCGAACGTTTCGGCCTCTCGCAGCTTCATCAGCTTCGTGGCCGCGTCGGACGCGGAGCGGAACAGAGTTTCTGCGTTCTGCTAACAGACTTTAAAAAGACAGCGGTTGCCAAACAGCGTCTTGGCATCATGGAACAAACATCCGACGGATTTGAGATCGCTGAAAAAGATCTCGAAATTCGCGGTCAGGGCGAGATCCTCGGTACCCGCCAGTCTGGCGTTCAGAACTTCAAGATCGGAAATATTGTCCGCGACCTGGACATTCTCGTCACTGCTCGAAAAGAGGCCGAGGATTATCTCAATAATCATCGTATGTCGCCCGAAACATCGGCGATGGTCAAGATTGCCCGCTCCGAACGAGGGCTGAGACTTGGGAACGTTGGGTAGAATTTTGCCCGCGAATTACGCGAATGAGCGCGAATAAGAAAATGTCTCTTCTTTCTATTCACGAAGATTCGCGTTATTCGCGGGCAAATTCCCTTCCTCACAAGCGAGCAATTTAGCCCCCGATTTCCTACACTGTAATTTATGCGAGTCATCGCCGGCATTTATCGTGGCCGAGTTCTCAAGAGCCCACAGGACAGCAAAACGCGGCCGACGTCGGATCGGCTTCGTGAGACCCTTTTCAATGTCCTCGCACCGCGGATCGGTGAAGACACGCGATTTCTCGATCTTTGTGCCGGCACCGGTGCGGTGGGGATCGAAGCATTGTCACGCGGAGCGGCCTTCGTTACCTTCGTTGACCGATCGAAACGTTCATGTGCTCTGATCGAGGAAAATCTCGATAAACTCGACATCCCCGAATCCACGACGGAGATCCTCGGCCTCGAAGCAGAAAACTTTGCTGGACGTGAACATTCAAATGGTTGGGATATCGCCTTTTTTGATCCGCCGTATGAAAGTGACTACTCGATAGTCATCCACGAGTTTGGGTTTAACCATACCCTGTTGAATGCAGGCGGGATCTTAGTCATCGAACATCATACAAAGAAGCCGGTGCCGGACGCTGTCGGAGCTCTGCGACGCTGGCGAATACTCAAACAGGGCGAAACGTCCCTAAGCTTTTACGAACAAGAATAATGAAGGTCTTCGTTTGGCTAATTTTATGCCTCATCTGGGGCACGACCTGGATCTTTATCAAGATCGGGCTCACGGACCTACCCCCGATCGCGTTTGCGGGAGCACGGTTCCTTTTGGCCGTTCTCATACTCTTTTTCGTTATTCGGATCCAAAAGATCCCGCTTCCTCGCACTCGAAAGGAGTGGAAGATCATCGCTTTGACCGGAGTTCTCCAGTTTTCGATCAACTACAGTTTGGTCTTTTGGAGCGAGCAGTATATTTCCTCGGGCCTCGCGGCTGTGCTGCAGGCGATGATCACGGTGTTTGGCTTGATCCTGGCGTGGTATTTTCTCCCGACTGAGCGGATAACGAGGTTAAAGGTGTTCGCCGTTTGTCTCGGCATCATTGGCGTAGCGGTTATTTTTTCCGACCAACTCAAGGTCCAGAGCCTGATGGCGTTTTTGGGCAGCGTCGGGATCGTCATTGGAGCATATGCGGCTGCCCAGGCGTCAATTCTTGTCAAAGCAAAAGGCGGAGCGTTTCATCCGGCAGCGTTACTTTTTTGTCAGATGATCTGTGGCCTGCCGGCAATTATTATTTATAGCCTCATCGCAGAAGGCAATCCACTCACGTTTAATTGGACATGGCGCGCGGTTGGGTGCGTCCTGTATTTGACCGTCCTCGGCACAATTGCTGCGTTTTGGCTTTATTACTGGCTTTTGGGTAAAATCGAATCGACCAAGGCGATGATGATCTCGCTCGTCACGCCGCTGCTCGCGGTCATTATCGGAGCCGTCACCCTTGGCGAAACGCTGCCGCCACAGACCGGCATTGGCGGTCTGCTTATCATCGCCGGAATTGGGCTGATCGTCTTTCGCAAAAAGCGGATTCTCCCAAACTTGGACGCTGACCAGGCTGAAGCGGCACGTGGTCACTAACTACTTTTATTATCTGCGTTTATCAACGCAGATCTGCGACTAAAAACCTATGTTCTTTAGATTTACAACCTCAGGCGAGTCTCACGGTAAAGCTCTTGTGGCAATTGTCGAGGGCGTGCCGGCAGGCCTACCGATCGACATCGACGCAATAAATCACGAACTCTGGCGGCGTCAGCAAGGCTATGGCCGCGGCGGTCGAATGAAGATCGAGACGGACACCGTCGAGATATTGTCTGGCGTTCGCCATGGGAAGACTATCGGATCGCCGATCGCTCTGATGATCAAGAACGACGATTTTGTCCATTGGCAGGACATCATGTCGTCAGAAGAACTCGAGACCGAGCCAAAGAATCCTCGTCTGGTCAAACGTCCCAGACCGGGCCACGCGGATCTTGCCGGTGGCCAGAAATATCAGGCTCGGGATCTTCGAAATATCCTTGAACGGGCCTCGGCCCGCGAAACAGCGGCCCGGGTTGCGTGCGGGGCCATCGCCAAACAACTTCTCGCGGCATTCGGCGTCGAGGTCAGAAGCCACGTTGTAAAACTGGGTCACGTTCAGGTCGTCCCTCTGCTCCGCACGTGGGACGAGATCGCCGCAATTCCGGCCGACGCCCCATTAAACTGCGTCGACCCTCGAAGCCAAAATGAAATGATCGAGCTGATCGACACGGTCAAGGTAGAGGGCGATACGCTCGGCGGTATTTTTGAGGTTGTCGCTCGTGGACTTCCGGTCGGGCTCGGTTCGCACAACAGCTGGATCGAAAAACTCGACGGACGTCTTGCCCAGGCCGTGATGTCGATCCATGCGGTAAAAGCTGTCGAGATAGGCACCGGGGTTGCCAACGCCGGTAAACGCGGGTCTGAGGTCCACGACGAAATATTTCACGACGGCGAGTCATTTACACGTTCCACCAATCGAGCAGGCGGCCTCGAGGGTGGCATCACCAACGGCGAGGAGCTTCGCGTTCGCGGCTATCTAAAGCCGATCTCGACGCTACGAAAGCCGCTCCATTCTGTCGACATTGACACAAAGGAAGAGGATCTTGCTGCGTTTGAGCGTTCAGATATCACAGCAGTTCCTGCCGCCGGTGTCATCGGCGAGACGATGATCGCGATCACTCTCGCAAACGCGATGCGCGAGAAATTTGCTGGAGATTCGATCGACGAGATGAGGCGTAATTTCGACTCATATATCGAGTCGATCGCCAGATACTAGTATCCTTTCGCAAACGCCGCGGGAACCTTTTCGCTTTTCGGGCATCAAATAAAATAAAGGCTCTCACGATCTTGACCTTGAAAACGGAAAATATGAAAAAGGTTTTATATCTATCACTCATCGTCTGTGCGTTTGCACTTGCGGGTTTCAGCCAGAAATTGCCCAAACCCACACAAATGCCTGTCGAGCCGACGGGTGCCCAGCAGAAGACGATAGAGGAGGGCGTCTCTCTTCATGACGCAAAGAAATTCGACGAAGCCATCGCAAAATATGAGTCTGTATTGGCCGCAAATCCCGATTGCACGCTCGCGATCTACGAACTGTCGATGAGCCTTTACGCGAAAGGAGACAAGGTCAAGTCGATGGAGATGGCCTATCGCGGCTCCAAATATCTCTCCGACCAACTCGCCCTCTTTTACGGGACTATCGCTAGTTCCGTTGACGATGTGGGCAAACCGGACGAAGCGATGAAGATCTACCAGGAAGCCGAAGGCGTTCTAAAAGGCTATCCTGAGTTGAAAGCCCAACTTTCGAGCGTCTATTACAATATGGGTATTACATTCTTCCGTCAGAAAAAGTACCAGGACGCCCGCCGGGTTTTGAAATTGGCAGTTGAAAACAATTACAATTACGCCAGCCCTCACTACCTCTTATCGGTAGTTTACAACGGTACGAACTACCGGATCGCTGGCCTTCTTGCAGCATGCCGATTCGTCGCTATCGAATACAACACAGGTAGAACCGGCAACGCGGCAGCGATCATCGCGGATGTCTTAAAGCCGCCGGCGAAAGACGCAAAAACCGGCAACACGACCATCACCTTAAATATGAATGAACCTAAGGATGAAGGCGACTTTGGCAGCGTCAATCTTATCCTACCGATGATCGGTATCGGTAAAGATGAAAAGGACAAGAAAAGGTCCGATGACGAGGTTTTTGTGGACTCACTTGATACGGTCATTGGGCTGGTTGGAGGGGACAAGGGGCTTAAAGGGACCTTTGTGGAGAAAAATTATATTCCTTTTGTTGTGGAGATGAAGAAAAACGGCCACGTGGACACCTTTGGATATCTCGTCCGCTATTCGACCGGCCACCCCGAAGCTTTGACATGGCTCAAAGCCCATGACGAAAAACTCGGCAAATTCCTCGCCTGGGCCAAGGCGTATAACCTTCCCTCTAAATAACTGAGAGCACTTTTTATCGCGGTTCGCGAATGATTCGATCCATTACAGCATTTTTAGCGGCCTTCTTCTTGGCTGGGTGCGGAGGCGGCAATAGTTTTCAGGCATCGAACGCCGCGGAAACGAGTCAGGACCTTGGCAATTACCGCGTCGCGATGAAAAAGGTCGAGCGGTTCTTTGTACCCATGGGTAAGCCAGCAAAATACGATTGGCTCGGCTCGCACAACGAACAGGGGCAGACCTTTGATGAATATCTCGGCGAAAAGCCCAGTCGCCCAACAGCCGACAAGCATAAGATCTACGTTCTGCCTCTCGGACCCCTTACTCCGCAGCAAAAACAGATCATCGGAGTCACTGCCGGATATCTCGAAGCGTTCTTTGGCCTGAAGGTCAGTGTTATGCCCGCGAAGGTAATTCCGCCCTCCAGGAATTCGAACGATTCGCGGAACGGTTCGGCGGGCCGCAACCGGCAGTTCCGTAGCGGCTATTTTCTTGACGACGTGCTTCCCAAATTACTTCCACAGGACGCAGCAGCTCTGATCGCGTTTACAGCTGAGGACCTTTATCCAGACTCGTCGATGAACTACGTTTTTGGCCAGGCGAGTTTCGAAAAACATGTGGGGATCTGGTCGTTATTTCGGCTGAAGCAAAACGCGGACTACGGTCTACTGCTTCGTCGCACGATCAAGATCGCCGCGCATGAGACAGGCCATATGTTTTTGCTCCGTCACTGTATTAAATATGAGTGCTTGATGAGCGGCACCAATCATCTCGGTGAGACGGACCGACGCCCGATCGACGCATGCCCCGAGTGCTCCGCCAAGATATGGTGGTTGAGTGATACCGATCCTGGGCCGAGATATCTCCGTCTTGCGGATTTCTGCCGTAAGAACGGACTCGCCAGCGAAGCAGACGAATTCTTAAAAAAGGCCGCAGCGGTAAAGTAGACGACTCATAGTCAAACTAAATCGTTTCTTTAAGTTTAAGTCTGAGATTGGATAAGCAATATGAAAGTGTCGCCCGAACATAAACGCATCGCCGAACAATTGACCAGCGTATTTGAGAACGGCACGACCGAAATCCAATACAGCTACACCGAGGATCTCAACGACGGCCGCGGCATCACCTGCGGCCGTGCCGGATTTTGCACTGGAACCGGCGATGCGTACGAAGTAGTAAGACGTTTTGGAGAACTAGTACCGGACGACCCGCTGGCGAGCTTTTTACCGGAACTCAAGCGGCTCAATTCGGCACGGGAAAATGATGATACAACAGGTCTTACGGGATTTGTGGAAGCCTGGAAACATGCTTCCACGACGATCCTTTTTCAAGAAATACAAGATGCCGTCACCGATGACCTCTACTGGTATCCGTCCCAGGGTTACGCCGACGAACTTGGCCTCGAATCGCCGCTCGCCCGAGCATTTATCTTCGACACGATCATTCAGCACGGCGCCGATGATGATCCTGATGGACTTGGAGCCCTTTTAGATCGAACCATCGCGAAGGCCGGCGGCACGCCCGCGAGCGGCGTAAACGAAAAGGAGTGGCTTGCGGAGTTCATACGCGTGCGACGTTCAGATCTAGCCCATTGTCATGAGGAGTCGAGCCGCGAGGAATGGTCTGGATCGGTCGGCAGGTGTGATGCTTTTTCGCTGATCGCCGAGACGGGCAACTATGGTCTAATAACGCCTATTACTGTTAAATGGGAAGGCGAAAGCCACATCATCGATTGAGGTGAAAGGATCCCAACCGAAGCCTTCGTGGTATAGTAATAGGTCAGTCAGTTCTACAGATCACCGTTAATAGGAGTTAATTTATGAAGACTTTCATCATACTGTGTGCAGCTTTCATTTTGGGATCGTTTGCTATCCTCGCCTCGACCGAGACAAAAGCGGAAACGCTGGCGGACAGCGTCTTTCTCGGGACTTGGGACGTAACGATCGCGGCACCGGGACAGGACTTAGCAGGTACTCTCAAAATCACTAAGGCTGGAGAAAGCTTTGCGGGCTCGTTAACTACGGATCTTGGCGAAGCACCGCTGAAAAATATCAAGATCAATGCCGACGCGTTTACCGCCGACATTACGGCCGATGTTCAGGGTCAATCCCTACAAGGTACGATGGTCGGCAAGCTGACGAACGAAAAGCTTTCCGGCAATATCGATTTGCCGGGCTTGGGAGCTATACCGTACACGGGCAAAAAACCGGAAAAGAAATAATCACAGGATCATTAAGCGATCCTACCGATGTCTTTTCGATATTGGATTCCCGGCCAATTAATCTTTTCTGCCGCCGAGTAAGCAAGTGCTAGCGCGGACGGCAGGTCTTCGCCGGTCGCGGTTACGCCTAGAACGCGGCCGCCGGCGGTGACAATCGAGCCGTTAGGTCCGCTCCTCGTGCCAGCATGAAAAATTTCCACTCCGCGAACTCCCGCGGCCGAGTCGAGGCCTGAGATAACGTCGCCCTGATCCGGCTTGCCAGGATATCCCCTTGCCGCAAGAACGATGCAAGCCGAATTTCCGGGTTGCCAGATGATCGGTGTTGCCGGAAGATTTCCGTTCAACATTGCTTCACAAACGTCCAGCAGGTCCGTCTGGAGCCGAACAAGGATAGCTTGAGTTTCGGGATCTCCAAACCGAACATTGTATTCGAGCAATTGAGGCCCGTCTGTGGTCATCATCAAACCAAGAAAAAGTACTCCTCGATAGCGAATGCCTTCGCGAATACATCCATGGAGCGTTGGGCGGATGATCGTGTCGGTCACGACCTGCAATTGTTCGGGACTCAGCAGCGAGCTATCTGTAAATGTGCCCATTCCACCGGTATTAGGGCCCTTGTCGCCATCGCCGATTCGCTTGTGGTCCCGAACGGCGGGCATCACGGCGAAGTCTTCGCCATCGACAAAAAGCAGCAATGAAACTTCTTTACCCGTAAGGAATTCTTCGAGGACGATCTTTTCTGCCGCATTTGCTCCGACCAGGTTCTCAAGGTCTTTGATGGCCACGATCGCCTCAGCACGGTTTGCAGCCACAACGACGCCCTTGCCCGCTGCGAGACCATCGGCTTTCACGACAACCGGGCTATCGGCATCGCCGAAATCCCCGCTTTCCAGCTCGTCGACTGCAAACGCCGGAGTATGGGCCGTCACGTATTTTGCCGTCGGAATACCGTGCCGAGCCATAAAATCCTTCGCATACGACTTGCTAGATTCGAGCTGGGCGGCCTCTCGTGTAGGTCCGATTATGCCAAGGCCGCGGGCTGTGAATTCATCGACTATACCCCGCGCGAGCGACGTCTCGCCGCCTACGAAGGTCAGGCCGATCGCGTTCGCGGCCGCAAAGTCAGCGAGCCCTGCTATATCGTCTGGACTTATGTCAACGCACGTAGCTGCATCCGCGATCCCCGAATTGCCGTTGGCACAAAAGAGCTTGTCAACACGGCGGCTCCTTCTAAATGTCCGGCAGATCGCATGCTCCCGTCCGCCCGAACCTATTACGAGGATATCCATAATGAATCTGGAGATGTCCGATAACCGGCGCTTGTGCTTGACACCGAAATTGGTTAGATGTAAGGTCAGGTCAAACGAGCCAGTTTTGACTCAAACGGTTTTACGGTCAACCTCAACTGTAGAATTTACTACATTCATCCTGTTTTGCCGAAATGTCTGTCAGTTCAAGCGGGAGTTTTTGGGTTATGTCGGTTGGAGATACAGGAGAAAGCACACAGACAGCCGTTTTAAAGGTCGAAGGTGTCGAACTCGGTGATACGACGATCGACTGCATTGATTGTTCAGACGAGTTTGTGTGGACTGCCGGAGAACAAGCCTTTTTTAGAGACAAAAACCTCGAAAATCCCCCGAAACGCTGCAAACCTTGCAAGCGAAAGAAAAACGATCGGCTTTCTGCGATCGAGAATGCCCAGATAACCGGTAGACGAACGAAGATCGAAGTGTCGGCAAAATGTGCCCAATGCGAGGCCGTTACAACGGTTCCATTCTATCCATCGCAAGGAAGGCCTGTGTACTGCCGAGCCTGTTACCTTTCACACAATCAGCAGGCCCCGGAACAATCCCCGGGAATCTAGCCGCCAACATGCACATTTGGCCGCATTTCTGGGTCGGCCTCCGCTTGCCGAAGGATTTCGCGTGTCACCGGAGCCGTATCACCTTCACCGAAGAGAATATACCGAGCCAAATACATGATCGGATTCCCCTCGCTCCAGCCAAAGTAAACGTGCGGGATCTTGCCCGTTTTGTCTCGAATGTAGATCAAAAAAGCGGCGATAGCATTGGGGACCGCGGGAGCCTGGGTACGAAGTATCTTGTAACCGTCGACGTCGATCCCGCGGATATAGAGTTTGCCGCGAAACTCTGAGGCGTCCCCGGTTTCGATCTCGTAAAAAACGATCGGATCAGAAGACGGGATATGATTGTCGACCCGTTTTTCGTGTTCCTTAAACCTATATTCGGTCATGTCGCCAGTCTCACGGCGATTGGTGACGACTCGTATCTCACCTTCATCGTTCAACTCGTCAATGAATTGCTGAGCCGTCGAATCCAATTCGATCCGATCTATCCGCAATTCTGTGGAGCGCATCGCACGCGAGACGAATGACGCCGCAATGATTCCAAATATAAAGAGCGATGCGATCTTGATGCCATCTGGCCGTTCGAAAACGTTCGCAACCGTAGTGTATACAAAGACGACAGATATGGCCCAGAATGCGATAGTCCATTTGCTTTTGCGACGCCGCGCGGACAACGACACCGCGATCGCCGCCGACGACATCAACACGAGCACACCGGTTGCGTAAGCACCGCCCTGGGCATCGACATTGGCTTCGAACACCCATGTCACGACGAAACATATCGCGGTGAAGACCAGCGTCAGTGGGCGGGTCGCCCGTGACCATTCCGGGGCCATTCCATACCTTGGCAAATATCGCGGCACGATATTGAGAAGGCCGGCCATTGCCGAAGCCCCGGCAAACCAGAGAATTAGGATAGTGCTGAGATCGTATACCGTGCCGAAGACTTCACCCATGTAAGCGTGGGCGATGTAAGCCAAGGCACGCCCATTGGCACTTCCCGGTTCACGAACCGATTTGGCGGCATTCTGTTCGACCGTACAGGAACAAAACGTCGGCGGACGCGGACCAGTCTCGCTGCCGCAATCTATCCGCGGGCAAAACTCTTCACGAGGGATCAAAACGCTAGTGGCAAAGCTACTCGCGATCAGCATAAAGCTCATGATCAAAGCCGCCGTCATCAGCAGCTTGCGCGTATTGCCGATGCGATTCGGACGTTTGACTAGCGGCATGACTGCGACACCGGTCTCAAAGCCCGAAAGCCCGAGTGCGAGTTTCGGAAAACTAGTGATCGACAGTAGGATAATACCGGCATAACCGGCTATCTGAAATCCTCCGCCAAACGACATCTTTGCATCGAAAATTGCCACCTTCCAGTTCGCAATTAGGTCGGGATGCAGCAGGACTTCGTATATTCCACGGCATAAGACCAGAACGTTAAGAAAGAGATAAACGCCGACGAGGATGACGGCGATCCCGATCGCCTCACGAAAACCGCGAAGGAAAATAAGGGCAAGAACGGAGATAAAAACCAGCGTGACAATGATCGGATGATCGAGGAAAGGAAGCGTCTGACGAACGAACGGATTCTCAAGAACATGCGCCGTGGCGTCGGCCGCCGACAGGGTGATCGTAATGACAAAATCGGTGGCAACAAAACCTAGGAGCACGAGGACGAACAACTTGCCTTTCCAACGCGAGAGCAGTGACTCAAGCATTGCGATCGAACCTTCTCCGTGCGGGCTCTCCTTTGCAACCCGGCCATAGATCGGCAACGCTCCGAAGAGAGTCAAGAGAACGAGGATCATCGTTGCGACCGGTGAAAGGGCTCCCGCCGCGAGAAAAGCGATACCCGGTTGGTACCCAAGCGTCGAAAAATAATCGACGCCCGTGAGACACATGACCTTCCACCAGGCATGCTGCTGGTGCCGGCCCTCAGGTTCGGATGGGCCCTCGATCTCGGCAACGCTGCCGCTGTAGAGCCATTTCTTGAACCAACTACCAGTGTTTTTTTGCATACACCAAAAAACAAAAATACCGCTAAGCTAAGAACGCTCGCGGCACTGAGATCCGTTATGGCTTACTTATTTGCTATTAGCACAAACCGGTTGCGGCCAACATTCGCCGATTCCAATATTTGATTGTACTTAAATAGGGAGTCAGGTCAAACACGGTGCTGTCAGCACTAAGAAAAGAGTTGGGGACGACGTCTCCCACACCGTCGTCCCCGGGCGCCACAAGTCCTCACAGCTTGTGACAAATGTCCACCTTTTGGGGGGTGAACAACGTACATTATGCACGAAGATTTGTGATTTGCAAATAACCGATTATCAAGGAAAGTATGCGGGTTATTTCGGACAAACGAAGAGATGCTCAGTCAATGACTGAGATACCGCCAACAAAGCAGTCACGAGCTCCAGTAGATGAGACAACACAAACGTTGTAATTGCCATTTGGGGTTTCGTCCGCGACCGACATTATAAGACTCAAGCCAGAAATTCCTCCATCGTAAGGTTGATCCAGAAAGGAGCTTGGATCAAACATTAAAAAGGGTGAGTTTGATTCGATGTGGACACGACCCGCCGCAAGATTGCGGCCGCCCAGATAAATGGTATAGGTGCCGCCACGTTGGAGTTTTATCGGGGAGTCGGACAAGATACCGTTTTTTCCGATCAACTGTACAGAAAAATCCTTGCTACGATGCAGGAGCTTTCTAGTTATGGGTAAGCTGTCTCCCTTAGTAACAATTGTTGTGCCCAGTTC
>JBBRSH010000026.1:0-41437 GCA_038245555.1 Pyrinomonadales bacterium
TGCTCACCTTGCTGGCCGCAAAGGACATCAGTATCTTCTTCGGAAATGCTATGCAGAGTGGACAAGCTCCTCCGGCGGACGCTGGCTTTCCGCTTTGGGTAGTTTACGCCGCGTGGTTTGCCGGATTGGTGATCCTGTATCCTCTATGCTGGTGGTGGGGAAATATTAAACGAAAACACAAGCATTGGGCCCTAAGCTATTTATGACCCTATCCCGATATGGACGATGAAAGTTCTCCTGAAACTGTATTCCATAAGCGCCGTCGTCGTTGTGGCTTTCTTCATCTTCTTTATGATCCCGTGGGGGATCTTGCCTTTTTCCGATGCCGTTAACCTTATCGTGGTCGGTGGCTTTTTCGTGGGTTGTGCCGGTCTCTACACCATTTATTTTTACCGTCGCGAAGGGTTTGAGTTAGGGTGGTTCTTGTTGTTTCGGGGCGGTTTGTGGGTAATTACTGTCGCGTCCCTCGGACTGGCGGCCCTCGTTTGTGGGACGTTGCTATCAATTTGGCCTGAATTATTCGGTAACGTCCTGGAACAAGGCGCTCTGCCATTCGGAATTTTATTGGTTTCCCTGTTCTGGCCGGCGCTCATCTTCCTGCTCGCATGGCCGGCGTTCGGTATGGCCGCCAAGGCTGCAGCATATGCCCGATTGTTAAAATTTGGAGAATCCGCGACTCATGTTCTGATCGCTCTCGTCTGTACAGCAATTTCCACAGTATTTTTTTCACTGTTTCTCGAGGTTCTAAATGACGTCCTTATTCGCCTATCTGTTGCAACACAGTGGAAAGCGATCTGGCTATTTGCCGGCTTGTTGTTTGGGCTGGGAGTGATTTTCGGTCTATGGAAAGGGCCGGATCTCTTTCTCGAAGAGGTGCCGAAACCATAGTCACTTCCAAATGAAGAAACTTGCTTTAATCCTGATTCTGCTGACATGCCTATTCGCGGGTTTTTGCGTGGCCTGTTATGAGAAGCCGATCCTGCTAAGAGCTTTGTTGGGCAATGCGAGAGTTTTCTATCCGCCGATGAAAGCCGCCATAAAAGTAGATGGCGAAAATCGACCGAATATTAGGTGTTTTGCGATGAAAGCCGGTTTCAATGGCCAACCGGCTAATTTTTTGGTCTTGTGGGTACCAAGGCCCGAAAAATCATACGAAAGAGAAGTGATCATGATTGATCGAACTGGGCAGTCCGCAGGGCTCCCGAACGACGGCGATGAAGACTACTATCTTTTGTGGAATCTCTTTCTTTTTCAATCAGACAACGGAAGCCGACCGGTTCTATTCACAAGTGGTAAGTTTGATAAGAATGATCCGCGGTATGAATTTCGCGACGACTATATTGGGTTTTTCGAACCAAAAGAAGTAGACGGCAAAGAGCACAAGTTTGAAATCGTTCTTAACCAGTAAAAATTACTCCATCTCGCTCTCGTCTATATCAAAATTTGCATAGACCTTCTGAACGTCATCGTTATCGTCGAGGGCGTCGTAGAGTTTCAGCATTGTCTTGGCGTCACCGCCTTCAAGTTTGATGTAGTTTTGGGGGATCATTGAGACTTCCGATGCCTGGGGTTCGATCCCGGCGGCTTTGAGGGCGTCGGAAACGGCTTCGAAAGCATCGGGCGGAGTAAATATTTCGAAAACATCGCCCTCGTCCTGCATGTCGTCGGCACCGGCCTCGATCGCGATCTCAAAGAGTTCGTCCTCGCTTTTGGCGGCTTTATCGACGACGAAGTAGCCCTTCTTGTCAAACATCCATGCAACCGAGCCCGCCTCGCCCATGTTGCCGCCATTCTTTGAAAACACGTGGCGTATTTCGGCGACGGTGCGGTTGCGGTTATCCGTCATCGTCTCAACGAGCACGGCAACTCCGCTAGGGCCGTAGCCCTCGTAGGTGATCTCGTCGTATGCGACGCCGTCCAATGCTCCAGTCCCGCGTTTTACTGCGCGGTCGATGGTGTCGTTGGGCATGTTCATGCCCTTGGCGTCCGTCACGGCCTTGCGAAGCCGTGCGTTCGTGTCGACGTCGCCGCTTCCGCCTGTGCGGGCGGCGACAGTGATCTCTTTGATCAGCTTGGTAAAGATTTTGCCGCGTTTTGCGTCCAAAGCACCTTTCTTGTGCTTAATAGTGTGCCACTTCGAGTGTCCTGACATTTATTGAAAACCTTTAATTTTATTGAACTAAAATAGAATGACTGAATATATCATGCGGAGTTTGAGCGTGCAAAACGGCAGTGGTCAGTCGCTCCATTGCAGCTCGCGCACCTTGCGCTCATCGCGGAGGATGTTGTGGATCAGATCGCACAGGCGCCCGCGTGATGGAGAATCCTTGGAGCCGAACATCCTCCATTTTTGCGGGTTATCGATCGTGATCTGCCACTCGGCATAATCAAGGCCGATGTAGCTATCAACAATGTCGAATCCGAGCGTAAAACTCTCCCCGTTGACCACGACCTTTTCAGACCATCCGTGGAGGCCCTGTATAGGGATTCCGAAACTAAACTCGCCGCCATTCGCCTTGACGGACATCCACTTGGCAAGGTCCTCGCCAAAATGCTGATCTTTGGCGGGGCTCACAACCGATTCCTTACTGTCAAAAAGTTCGGTTCGAAAAGAGATCTGATTTTTCATGATATTTTTTCCTCAAAGCTGGATTGTGACAGGTTTTGGATCAATATTCTTTTATTTTTTGAATTTTGGCCCGACACGATCTCCACATCGCTTCGAGGAACGCCGAGTTTCTTCGCCAAAAACCGGATGATCTCGGCATTTGCGGCACCATCGACCGGTGGCGACGCAATGCGCAATTTTAGCGATCCGTCGAGTTCACCCACTATTTCACTCTTCGACGCGCTTGGCACAACTCTGATGGGAAATGTGACTGATCCATTTTTTTCTACAATAATCAACGTCATTTAATTCGGATTTAACAGCATCTAGGATACTATAACCCGTAAATCTCACTTCTTAACCTGGAGCCCCGATGCCGAATATAACAAATCGCCGTTCGCTGTCCGCGATCTTCCTGACCGTAGTTGCTACCGTAGCCGCGGCCTATTACCTGAGTTCGGGCGTTTCAAATGCCGACGCGGCTGATCCAGACGATCTGATCGGGCCAAGCTGGCCATTAACGCCCGCGGGCAAATTGATCGTCGACGCGGCCACCGGCCTGCCGTCGGTTGCCCCGCTAACCGTAAATTTTGTCCGGTCACCCGATACTGGCGGACCGGATGGCAGGGGCCGGTATTTGATCGCCGTAAACGGTGGTTACGGCCTAATGTTCAACTCAAAAAGCAAGGCACAGCAGACGCTCTCGGTCATCGATTTAAACCTGAAACCCGATCCGAAAGTGGTACAGACGATCTATTTTCCGGCACCTCAGAGCGCCAACTTTGGTCTAGTTTTCGATTCGAAATTTGGGCCCGACGGTAAATACAAACTCTATTTGGCCGGCGGCATCGAAAACAAGATCTGGACGATCAGTTTTGACCCGAATGCACCCAAACCGATAGTTCAAAAGAGCGAGCCGGACGCTAAATTCGAGGCTCCGGCGATCGATGTC
This sequence comes from Pyrinomonadales bacterium, assembly GCA_038245555.1. Lineage (GTDB taxonomy): Bacteria > Acidobacteriota > Blastocatellia > Pyrinomonadales > Pyrinomonadaceae > OLB17. The sequence goes on from JBBRSH010000026.1 coordinate 3,561, forward strand.
TCGGCATTCGCCGAAAACGCTCCTTCGCCAAATTATAATGGCAATATCGCGGCGATCTACCCGACCGGAATCGCTCTGAGTCCCGACGGCGAGACGATCTATTCGGCAAACAACCTCGGCGATACACTTGGGATCGTTTCGGACCTCCGAGATGAACGACGGATCACCCGTATCAACCTGCGGCGGCCGGGCTCAGCACAATTTGTCTATCCGTATGACGTTCGTGTTCTCGCCAGCGGCAACCGCGTTGCCAAAACCTACGTCTCGCTCTGGGGCGACGGAACGATCGCAGTCGTTGATCCGGCCAATCACGTTTCGCATATTACAGTTGACCGCCACCCGACCGCGATGCTCTTTAACAGTTCTCAATCGCGCCTGTTCGTTGTAAATTCAAACGCTGACGTTGTGTCGGTTATCGATACCAAGACCGACCGTGTGATCGAACGGATAAATGTTCGCCTCAATGAAACGGCGCAGATCGGAGCCAGCCCGGAGGGGATCGCCCTCAGCGACGATGAGAAAACGCTTTATGTCGCCAATGCTCATGTGAATGCGGTTGCCGCGGTTGCACTTGCCGCGAATCCAACACCCAAAGCCGGCTCCAAGCTCCTCGGGTTCATACCGACAGGCAAATACGCCTCCGCCGTGGCCGTGGTCGGTGACCGCCTGTTTATCGCAAACGGTAAAGGGACAGGCATGGACAACTCGTCAACGAAAATAAACGACACCGGCCTCTATCCGAACATGCCTAACGAGGCGTTCCCGGCCGGCCCAAGCAAACGCGGCGAGTACAGCGTGGCGATCGTCTCCGGTAGCATCAGTATGGTCGAGCGGCCTGACGAAAAACGCCTCTTCACCTATACCCAGTCGGTAATGCAAAACAACGGGATGCTCGGCAGCGAAAAGCGAAATATTTTTGGGACCGGTAAGTCACCGTTCAAGCATGTGATCTATGTGATCAGGGAAAACCGGACCTACGATCAGATATTTGGCGATCTAAAAGTGGCTGGTAATGGCCAGGCGGCCGACGGAGACCCTTCGGTTGCTATATTTGGGGCCGGCGACACCGCCAGATCGCCCGGCGGCGAGGCTCAAAACATTACGCCCAACGCTCGGGCTCTGGTCACGCGCTTCGGCCTGCTCGACCGTTTTTTTGTCAACGCCGAGGCTTCCCCCGATGGACATAATTGGTCGACCGCTGCATTTTCAAACGATTTTATCGACAAGACATTTCGCTGGAACTACTCGGGTCGCGGCCGTACATACGATTTCGAAGGGTTTAATCGGCTCCCATCCTACGAAGCCCCAGCCGGCCAGCCGCCCGTCGCCCTTCCGTCTGTCTTTTCGACAAACGCGAGCGCTGAGGACGTAGCAAACTTTCAGAAAAAATATATTCCGTATCTGAGCGGCGGCCGCGATGCCGGCGAGCCCGAGACACTTTACCTGTGGGATGCGGCGGCGAAAGCAGGGCTTTCTTATCGGAACTATGGAGAGTACATAGCGACGATCTCAAAGGACGACATGACCGAGGTCAACACGCGGAAATCGAAAAAATATCCCGATCTTTCGCCTAACCTGTCCGCCTTTCCTACCAAGAAATCACTCGAGGGCCATTTTTCACCGACACACAGGAATTTTGATACGGATACCCCCGATTCGTTTACGACAGAGACCTACAAGGCGGTCAAAAGCGGATCGGCGACCGGCGATCCCGCGATAACCGATGTTAATACGAATGAAAAGAACCGTGGAACGTCACGCTACGGAGCATGGTCGGCCGAGTTTCGAGCCTATGTGGCGGATTTTCAGGCAGGCAAAGGCGACAACTTGCCAAACCTGTCGATAGTGCGGTTGTCGAACGACCACACCGCCGGATTGCATAAGGGAACGCCGACGCCGCAGTTTTATGTTGCTGAAAATGACTATGCTATCGGACGTCTCGTCGAAGATGTTTCAAAGAGCCCGTTTTGGAAAGATACAGCCATCTTTATCGTCGAGGACGATGCCCAGGACGGCCCCGATCACGTCGACGCACACCGTTCACCCGGCATCGTTATTTCGGCCTACAACCCGCGTGGGGCCTTGGTTCACGAATTTCATAATACTGTCAGCCTGATTCGCACCATCGAATTGTGTCTCGGAATGGCACCGATGAATTTCCTCGACGCCCACGCAATGCCGATCGACATTTTCAGCGGCACGGCAAACCTTGAACCATATAACGCGATCCTGCCGACGCTCGCCCTGGACAATCTCTATCCGCCGGATAAACCATCCGCCAAGATGGCGTATTTTATGAACCTGACCGACCACCAGGACCTGCGGCATCAGGACATGGCTAATCCCCGGGAATTGAACGAGATAATTTGGTATTCGGTACGCGGCGACACGAAAATGCCTGCCGTGGCGAGCCTTCCCATTTTCGATCTAATGAGAGCTGGCTTAAAAGAGGAAAGCAAAAACGAAAAGGGCGGCGACGATGACGACGATTGATCATCGTCTGGAAACCATTTAATACACAAAAGACCGCAAAATGAGCGACTGCAAAAACCCGATCAACAGCAGGACGATCATAGCTGATAAGTCGAACATTCCGACCGGCGGTATCAGGAGCTGGACAGGTTTCATGATCGGATCGGTGACGCGTTTTACAAAGCCGAGAAACGTCTGTTGCGTAAATACGAACCACGACGAGATAAACCGGATAAAGATGAACAACACCAGGACGCTGAGCAATCCGTAGAGAACGAAGCCAAGCACGACCTTCGGATTTCCGGTCAAAATCCCCGCACTTAGTCCGTCAATAACGAAAAATGTGCTGCCGACGATCTGCATTAAAAAATATGTCAGGGCAAATCCGATAAGAATCGCCAAGAGAGGTGCATATCGCGTGTCGATACGGTACATAGCGAAAAACCGAGCCGCCGGATATACCCATTTTTCCGTGACTTTTCTAACTTTGAAACCAAGACGTCCCACCTTGCCAAAAGGGTTGGGATCGGTGAAACTGAAGATCAACCGTAGCAGCAACATCCCCAAAAAGACGCTGAAAACGCTCCAAACGGCCATGAAAACGATTGGATAAACCGCCAATGAAAGCATAAGATCTTTTCGTACCTAAACTACCCTTTCCCGCTCCCCAAATATCGCCGTGCCAACGCGGACCACCGTCGCACCTTCCTCGATAGCCACTTCAAAGTCGTGGCTCATTCCCATTGAGAGTTCAGCTTTTTTATCAGAGAATGCATTTTCCCCGGCCAGGGTGTCGCGCAACGCCCTTAACTTCTTAAAGAACGGGCGGGTGGCTTCGGCCTCGTCAAAAAAAGGCGGGAGCACCATGAGGCCATCAAATCTAAGATGGCGGCAGCTTCTCAAATATTTCACGAGCTCGGGTAGTTCGCTTTCCACGATCCCCGACTTTGTCGCTTCACTTCCCAGATCGACCTGGACGAAGATGGACAACTCGGAACGGCCACCCTCACTACAAATACGTTCGAGACGCGTTGCGAGTTCGACCGAATCGACGGAATGTATCACGTCAAACAGTTCAACGGCTTTGCGGGCCTTGTTTGACTGCAAATGTCCGATCAGATGCCATTCCGCCGCTTCGCGGCCAAGCTCGATGATCTTTGCTTCGGCCTCCTGAACCTTGTTTTCACCCAGGACGACCGCCCCGGCGGCGATCGCTTCGGCAAGGACCGCCGGCGGATGCGTCTTGCTGACTGCGACCAGTTTGATGTCGTCTGCGTCGCGTCCCGCTCTCGCGGCTGCGCTCGCGATCCGGCCCTTAATATCTAGTAGATTTTGTCTAATATCGGCTGGCACACATCAAATATAGCAAATGCCTATTAGTATATTCGCGTTCCCCGTGACCGCAAGCGGCTTGAATTTTAACAGCCGAACCCTTATTATCGATAGTTCGCCCAATGCGGACGTGGCGGAACTGGTAGACGCGCAGGTCTCAGAAGCCTGTTGCCGCGAGGCAGTGGAAGTTCGATTCTTCTCGTCCGCACCAAATCTAAATGCAGAAGCCCGCACGAAGTAAGGGCAAAAACACCTCGCGTGAAATATTGGCCCTTACTTCGTGCGGGCTTCCGCAGCTTCCAGAATGCGACCTGAATTTATCGACTCGATCAAAGCCCACCAATCTGCGTTCGAAATAGATCTCGACTATGCGCAGATAGAAAAACTTACCGACTTTTACGAGCTAATATTACAAAACAACGAGTTTCTTCATCTGGTCGGGCCTGGTACGCCGGAGGATTTTGCCATTCGGCACATTCTCGAATCCCTGACTCTGCTTGCTCATTTGCCTATAAAGGCAAAATTTGCGGACATCGGCGCGGGCGGCGGCCTGCCGTCGATCCCGTGTTTGCTGGTGCGTGAGGGGCTGAGCGGAGTCCTTATCGAATCGAAAGAAAAGAAGACAAAATTTCTTGAAACAGCAATTGAAATACTTGGACTGACCGGTCGTGTCGAGGTGGTCAATCGCCAGTTCGGCGAGGTAGATCCCGCCAACTGCGTCGCCGTCACCTGCCGGGCTCTGGACAAATTTACCGAGCGTCTCCCGCGCCTCTTGAAATGGTCAATGCGCCGGAAATTGCTTCTCTTCGGCGGCAATAATTTGGCCGAAGCACTTAAGGGGCAAAAGGTAGTTTTCGATCAGATCCTGACGCCGCTTTCGGAGCAACGATTCTTGTTTGTTATCAATTAGAAGACTACTCCGCGATCTGGAGCATGTTGTACAGCAGCATTTGCAGGCCCGCTTCGGGTTTTATCAGGTAATCACCAACCTTCAGAACGACCTCGCTCCCATTGACTATTTTATCGAGGGCATCGCGGTTTATCTGGTATGTTAACTTCTCGCGGTTTACGCCGTTGCTCGACGAAGCTTCACGTTTCGGCTTACCGATGGGAGTTTTCTTTTCATCGCAAACGATGACCAGGTCGTTTCGTGCAAGAAATCGAACCTTGCCCGACTCCGAAACAATGGTGACGACAAAAACTCCTTTTCTCTTGCTCTGCGCAATCTCCCTGTAGAAATACGTTATGTCCAGAGCCGTCTTTGTGTCGTCCACCTTATCCGCTTCAGTTTCTTTTACTCCCAGCAGTGATGTTCCGACAAAGCCGTTCTTTGACTCGGCATTGTAGCCATTGGCAAGGACCCCCACGTCACCGAGTGCAGGATTTTTGTCGCTCCAATAACCACGACGGACCGGCAATTTCAGGCTCGCCGTTCGCGGCTCCTCAACAACGACGGGCTTCGTCGGGGCCATGGACGACGGCTTGTTTGCACGGAGATCAGAGCCGGATTTGAGCCCGGGCACCGACCACACGCCGCGCTTCTCGTTTTTCGCGTCTTTTTCAGAGGACGAGTAACTGGCGAGCTCGGCCTGGGCCTGGCCGGATTCGCTGGCCGCGATATGCCACGCGGCCCCGTCACGGAGCATCTGAAGGCTGATGTCGACATTATTTAGAGTCATTCGTCCGATCGCCCTATCTTTCAACAACGTCTGAGCCCGATAGTTGACGACCTTGCCCAAAACGAGGCGGCCGAGATGTTCCTTTACCATTTCGTAGAGCGGCTGATTAGGTTCGGGCACATCAATATATTGCAGTTCCGCCTTTACCCTGCCCGACGGCGCCGCGATCAAAACAGTTTTTCCGTCCACCACCTCGATCACCTCTCCGGTCACAGCCATTTGAGCCGCCGCCGAATCGACAGCAAAGAGGATCGATGTCGCAACACAGATCAATAGAACAATTCTTTTACTCATAATGTGCTTTTATCCGATCTCGAGGTCATACTCCCGCAAACGCCTGTAAAGCGTTGAGGGTGATATGCCGAGTAATTCGGCTGTCTTTCGACGGTGCCAGCCCGTTTTTTCAAGTGCGCCGATTATCTGCTGGCGTTCGACGTCCCGAAGATTTGAAGGCGAGGCGTTTTGGAATGTTACAGGTCCGTTTGCCTGCGGAGCGTTGTAGCTAACCGAAACTGCGGGCCGTTCGGTCCGATAAACGATCTCGGGCGGCAATTCACGCGTTGTGATCCGATCGTTGTCGGCGAGCAGCACCGCACGTTCGAGGCAGTTTCTCAGCTGCCTAACATTGCCCGTCCAATCGTAGGCCGTCAGTGCTTCGAAAGCCTGCGGTGCAATCTCCGGGGCGCGTCCACCCGCGATCTTGTGGAGCAGATGCCTCGCGAGCGGTTCAATGTCCTCCCGACGCGTCCTGAGGGGCGGGATGTCGATCTCAAAACTGTTTATGCGGTACATCAGGTCGGCGCGAAAGATACCTTCGTCGACTGCGCGCGTCTTGTCCCGGTTGGTCGCGGCGATCAGGCGAACGTCGACCTCGACCTTTTTGACGCCTCCGACACGGAAAAATGTGCGTGTTTCCAACGCCCGCAGCAGCTTCGACTGCAGAGCCATCGGCATTTCCATCACTTCGTCGAGAAAGAGTGTTCCGCCGTCGGCGATCTCGAACAATCCCAGTTTTCGCGTCCGAGCACCCGAGAATGCACCTGCTTCGTGCCCAAACAGCTCACTTTCGAGCAGCGTGTCCTGGAGAGCCGCACAGTTGAGGTCGATAAATACTTTGTCGCTGCGGCGGCTCAGGCGGTGAATTGCCTGAGCGATCAGTTCCTTGCCGACACCCGACTCGCCCGTTATCAGGACCGAGGCATCGGACGGAGCGACCCGCTGAACTAGCCGCAGGGCCTCCTTCATCTGCGGCGATTCGGCGACGATCTCGGGCATGGAACCGGTCGTCCGCGCGATCTGTGCACGAAGTCGTTGATTGTCGATCTTGAGCTGCTGCTTTTCGGCCGCCTGCATCACGAGAGCCGACAGTTCCGCGATCCGGTAGGGCTTGGTCAGGTAATCGTACGCACCGAGCTTCATCGCCTCGATCGCACTTTCGACCGTCGCCTGTCCGGTGAGCATTATTACCTCAGGCGGGTTCTGGCTTCGATCGCGGGTGCGGCGAAGTAAACCAATGCCGTCGAGCCGAGGCATGTTGATATCGCAAAGCACGACGTCATAATCCTGCTCCTCGAGCATCGCCCAGGCCGCTTCGCCATCCGCGGCTTCGTGCGTTTCGTGACCCTGGCGGGTCATTTCCTTTTGCACGACGAGCCGGAGATTCTTTTCATCGTCAACAACCAGTAGTTTCGCCATTTATATTATTTGATCGTCGGAATTGGCAGAGCGATCGAAAAGACCGTGCCTTTTCCAAGATTTGACCTGACATTGAGCCGGCCGCCATGTTCCGAAACTATGCCGTAACAGACCGCCAGGCCGAGGCCGGTGCCTTTGCCGACCTCCTTTGTAGTAAAGAACGGCTCAAAGATCTTGGACATGTTTTCAGGTTCGATGCCGGTGCCGTTATCCGCAACCTCGACCATAAGCCTGTTTGCCTGTGGAAAGACCCGAAATGTTAGCTCGCCGCCGCCGGGCATTGCGTCGATAGCGTTGGTCGCAAGAGCGATCACCGCCTGCTGTATCTGACCGGCATCCGCATCGACCAGTGGCAGGTCATTGGCGGTCTCCACGCTGAGCTCGATCCGGTCACCTCGTTTTTGATGTGAGATCAGATTTGCCGCCGATCGAACCACTTCGCCAATATCTGTTTCAACCCGTTCGCCGGTCCGGATCCGGCTAAAATCAAGCAGTCCGGTCGTGATCGATTTACATCGAAATGCCTCGTTTTTTATTAGTCCGAGGTATTCGGTCAGGTCGTCAGCGGATTCGGATGCTGCAAACGCCCCTTCTTCGATCCGCTGCTCAAGTACCTCGGCACACGCGGCGATCGTAGCAAGCGGGTTATTTATCTCGTGAACGATCCCGGCCGCCAGCCTGCCGACGGCCGCAAGTTTTTCGGCCCGGCCGACAGCGTGGATAGCCTCAACCCTCATTGTGACGTCTTCGCCGACCGTTATGACGTGAGTTACATCATCTGTCTCAGCGTCCTTCATCGGGACTTTGCTGACCATCCAGTGACGGGTCGAACCGTCGTCCGCGACCGTCTGCTGTTCGATCCGCTCGATCTCGCCGGTGCGAAATGCCCGTTCGAATTCCTGCCTGAGGCGGCCCTGCGGATACTTAGCGAGCACGCTGAAAATATCGCGTCCGATCGCGGAATCGCGCGGAATGCCTTGTTCGCCAACCTCTCGATGACGATTCCAGGTAACGATACGATAGTCGCGATCGACCACATACAGCGAAACCGGCAGGGCGTCGAGTACGGACTCAGTAAACCTGCGGTGCTCCTCGCGTGCTTGATTGATCGAATTGTTGAGCGCCGATTCGTAATGGGCGGAAAGATTGACGCTCATCGCGGCCATTTGAGTCGCGGCGTCGATAAGACGGGCCTTCTCTTCGTTAAATACGGTTTCAGCGGCAAATCCGGTGACGATCACTCCCTTGATATCGCCATCGATGTGCACCGGCGAAATATATTCAACGTTATGTGAGTTGCCGGCAATCATGAATTCCGCGCGGTTCATTTCCAGATAACCAACCTGAGGTGGCATGAAGTCGAGCCACTTATTAAATTTTGAGCGGTTTAAAAAATCGCCTTCCATCGGCGGGTCGTCCCGGCTCACGGCCCCACTTACCAAACCGATACTCTCAAGTTCGGCCGCAAAAACGCATATTTCCGCATCCAACTCCTGACACAGGGCGTCGGCCACGCGAATCGCGACCTTTTTGGGATGTACGGTGAAAAGCAGGCTGCGCCCGAGATCCGATATGAATTTGAGGTGACCTGTCGGTTCGTCACGGACTTCTGTGAAAAGGCTCGGCCTCACGTCTTTTTTTGGCGGCGAAGTAAATTGCATCTAAAAAATTGTCGCTACCGATCGGCCTGGTGCAGAAACGTGGTGCAGGCGAGGAGAAAATGAGAAACGAGGAAGCTTGGACACCTCCCTCTAAATTAAAAAGGATTTTAAACATTTTGTCAACGGTTTTAACATTTGGGAAAGATCATTGACAGGTCCATTTTTTAACGCAAAAATATTAATTGAACGGCATGAAAGAGCAGGCAAAAATATTAGGTTTTTCCCGGTGGCGTCTGGCGGCGTGTGTGGTGACGGCTTTCGTCCTTTCGGGATTCGCATTGGGTCAGGAGGTGGTTGACCGCACGGTCGCGGTCGTTAATGATGGGCTCCGGCACGAGCTTATCACCTATTCGGACATGATGTGGCAGCTTGCTCTCCAGCCGAATGTGCTATTAGATCCGCCGCGCCGTGACGACCTTACCGCCGTTCTCGTGACGCTGATCAATCAACGAATATTTGCTCTCGAAGCAGAACGGCTGCCCCGTGCGGCACCGGACGAAAAGGAGATAAGTGCTGAGATAACGAGAACTCTGGCCTATTTTCCGTCAAATGCCGACTTTATCAAGCGGCTCAACCTCGTCGGGATCGAATCCACAAAAGACGACAATTTCCAGCGGATCATAGCCCGGCGCGTGAGTTTTGAAAAGTTCGTCGATTTTCGCTTTCGCGCATTCGTGGTGATCACGCCGGACGACGAGGCTAAGTATTACCGGGACGTGTTCACTCCGGATTTTCGTAAGAGATTTCCGGGCTTACTGCTGCCAACTCTTGACGAAAAGCGGAAGGAGATTAATTCGATCTTGACGGAAGAACGGGTCGCAGCCCGCATCGAAACTTTCCTGGACGACGCCAAACGGCGTGTCGTCATCGAGTATATTTCAGAACCCGGCGGCTAACGGCGATCCGCATTTCTAAGTTAAATGGATAGACGTCGATGAGAAGTAGAGCTTTTTTTTTCTTCACCGCTGTTTGCTGCCTCGGCCTCTCGCTTCAGGCAGACCGCACGGTAGTAAGGATCGACGCCGCAAAGGGCTTTGAGAAGCCAGAAGTGCGAAACGCCGTCGCGTTTGCCGTCTCCGCGCCTGTCTCAGAAATCGCCCACCGCGGGGAGAAAGGGAAGCCTCGAGACGCAGGCGTTGCCGGGTTGCTCCAGCTAAATTCACCGCAGGTCCCTGGCTCACCAACAAATTTCCCGCACGATCTCGACGCCTTCTTGACGAGGCCCTCAGCCGTACCGATGCCGACCCCGCTTCTTTCTTTCGACGGACTCTCGAATTTTGACAACATCGATGCGTACGGGCTGGTGATCATTCCGCCGGATATTACGGGAGACGTCGGGCCAAACCACTATGTCCAGGCGGTCAATGCCTTGGTCCGGGTCTTTGATAAGGCCGGAACTCCAATAACCGCACCGTTCAGAATGAGCAGCCTTTTTTCGGGCCTCGGTACGCCCTGCTCGACCCGTGATGACGGTGACCCGATCGTGGCATACGACCCGCTTGCCGACCGCTGGCTGTTGAGTCAATATTGCAACCAATTTCCGCCCTTTCGCCAAATGATCGCGATCTCGAAGACGGGCGACCCGAACGGAGCATATTTCGTCTACGAATATGTGATGCCGAACGTCCGGCTCAATGATTTTTCCAAATTCGGCGTTTGGACGGATGCATATTACATGTCGACGGAGGAGTATACGGGCTCCGACTATATCGGTGCCGGTGTGTTTGCCTTTGACCGTGCTCGGATGCTCGCCGGCGATCCGGCGGCAAGCTATATTTACTTTAGCCGGCCTTCGGACTCGACCGACCGGCGCCGCAATCTGCTTCCCTCGGATCTTGATGGGATCCGCCCGCCACCGGGCCGAATGCCCAACATTTTTGTCAGTTATACGGCGACCGAGTACGGCGATGCCCAAGACGCCGTCAGGCTCTTCGATTTTCACGCGGATTTTGAAACCCCCGCAAGTTCAACATTTACCGAACGCCCCGACAGCCCTCTGCCGGTCGCTGCCTTTGACCCGACAAGCCCCGCCGGTCGCGCGGATATAACGCAGCCCGATCCGGGTGAGAAGCTCGACTCCAATTCCGACCGTGTTAATTACCGTGTCGCGTACCGAAATTACGGTATGCAGGAATCACTCGTTTTCAATCAAACCGTCCGTTTGACCCAGGAACCGGAACCTTACCGTGCGGGTGTTCGCCTTTACGAACTCCGCCGCTCGGCCTCGACGATGTTTACCGTTGCCGACCAATCGACGATCGGCGACACCACCTCTTCGCGGTGGATCGGCAGTGCGGCGCAGGATCATCTGGGGGATGTCGCCGTCGGCTACAACTTCGTAGCAGATGGAAAGCCGCCCTCGGTCCTCTATACAGGCCGCCTAAATGGCGGGCCATCCGGAGTGTTTCGTGACGAGGGATCTATTGTCGCTGGTGATGGCGTTCAAAAAGCGTTTGGCTGGCGGTGGGGCGATTACGCAACATTAACAGTCGACCCGGTCGACGACTGCACGTTTTGGCTGAGCGGCGAATACTACACCAAGGCGAGTCAGCAGGTCAGCGACTTTACCTGGTTGACCCGCATCGGTACTTTTCGGTTTTCCGAGTGTCCCGACGCTCCGCGTTCGACCATCAGCGGCTCCGTAACCAACGCCGTCACAGGAGCACCTATATCAGGTGCGATCGTATCTGCCGCGGCATTTTCGAGAAGCACGTCACCCGCGGGCAGCTATCAAAACATGCTGATAATTCCCGGCACCTATACCGTCAAAGCGGCGGCGAAGGGTTACCGTACGCAGTCGATCAACCTGACGCTATCCGCCGGAGACTCGGCTGTCCAAAACTTTGCCCTCCAGCCAGAGGCGGTCATCGAAAGCTCCGATGTTGCGATAACCTCCGAAAGCTGTGCCATTAACGGTGCGGCTGAACCGGGCGAAACGCTTTCGTACGCCATCTCGCTTCGCAATAATGGTGTTCAAAGTACGCAAAACCTGACCGCGGCCCTGCAGGCCTCCGGCAGCATTTCCAGTCCGGGCGGCCCGCAGAATTATGGCTCGCTTACGGCTGGGGGGCCGGCGGTCACGCGTAATTTTTCTTTCACTATCTCGCCGGGTATTTCGTGCGGCAGTACCGTTATGCTGACGCTGGTTTTGCAGGATGGCGCCGAAAATCTCGGAGCCATCTCGATACCGCTCCAAACCGGCGTTCCGAGGATCGCATTTCGGGAAAATTTCGATCACACTCCGCAGGCTCGTTTGCCGCTTCGCTGGACCCGATCGGCTGCTGGCAACACGAACATGCCCGATGCCCCGCGAAACTGGCGGATCAGCATGGCTCGTGCCGCGTCCGGCTCAAAATCCGTTTTTTCACCGGACCTAAATCAGGTTGGAGTAGGTGAAATGGTGTCCCCCGTTTTCTTATTATCAACGCCGAACGCCCGGCTGACATTTCAAAACTGGTACGACCTTGAAACGACGTTTCTAAGAAATCGCCTCTACGACGGCTCGGTGCTTGAGATCAAGGTCGGCGACAACAGCTTTACCGACATCGTTGCGGCCGGCGGAGCTTTCGAGTCCGGCGGATACGACGGCACCATCGACAGTTGCTGCTCAAACCCGCTCGGTGGGCACATGGGCTGGTCCGGCCGCAGCGGTGTAAACCAGACATCCGAATTCATCACCACCGCCGTCCGTCTCCCCGCCTCGGCCGCCGGCCAGAAGGTCCAACTCCGCTGGCGGATCGGCACCGACGTCGGTACATTTCGCGAAGGCCAGTACATCGACGACATCCTTATCACCGATGGCTACACGTGCAATTGCATCCAGTGAAAATACTTCTGGTAATCCCGTCGGTATATATGTATTATTACCTTCGAAGGGGGTGATAATATGATACATATTTCAGAAGAGGTGAGTAGCCGGTAGTTCAACTGCCGGTCTATAAACCGACAATTAATCAAATAAGAGGCTGTCTGAAAAGGCGGCCTCTTTTTATTTGCCTAGCGGTCGCTGCGATTGGCAACGTTCTCGTGCGAAGGTTAGAATGGACCTTCACAAGAAAGTTGTCGCCCCAGTAGATCAATGGAAATTTATTACAATCTCGTTCGCGATGCCGAATCGTTGAGTAAAGCCTGTGAGGAGTTGAGTGCGTCAGCGTCGCTGGGTTTCGACACCGAAACGACAGATCTCGACCCCTACAAGGGCGATCTTCGCCTGCTTCAATTTAGCAACGGCAAGCAGACGCATGTTATCGACCTCAAACCGTTTAGGGCGATGGGTGATGTTCGGCAGATGCCGCAGCTTGCTCCCTTAAGGGATCTCTTGTCGACGGAAAAGATACAGAAGGTCGCCCATAATGCCAAATTTGATGCGAAGTGGGTACGGCATCATTTAGGGGCCGAGCTTGGCGGCATCTACGACACTTATCTTGCGAGCGTCCTTATCTCGGCCGGCGAAGGCGAACGTCGTCACGGCCTCGCCGATGTCGTTCAGTATTTTCTCAGCCAAACCCTTGATAAATCGGAACAGGTCAGCGACTGGGCGGCCGATGAACTGTCGGTTTCGCAGGTCGAGTACGCGGCTCGCGACGCGGCGATCATGCCGGAAGTTCACGCCAAACTCGAAGAGCGGATCCAGGCTGACGGCTTGTCCGAAGTCCTGCGGCTTGAAAACGAATGTGTCATGCCGATCGCAGAAATGGAGCTGAACGGCTTTTACCTAGACCGGCAGCGATGGAGCGAGCAGCTTGACAAGGTCAAGGCCGAACAAGCGACTACCGCCAACATTTTGCAGGACATGCTCTCATCCGGCGTCGCCCAGGCCTCGCTCTTTGGGCGTTCGGAGATCAATCTCGACTCGCAGGCACAGGTAACCGACGCTCTCATAAATCTCGGCGTGCCGATGCCGAATTCGACCCGTGCCTGGGAGCTGCAGCCCCTCGCGGACGAGTATCCGGTCGTGGCAAAACTTCTTGAATATCGCGGCGCAGCCAAGGCGGTTTCGAGTTTTGGCGACAATATTCTCGAGTTTATCGAACCCAAATCCGGCCGTATCCACGCGGATTTCAGGCAGATCGGTGCACCGACCGGACGCTTTTCGTGCTCGCGGCCGAACTTGCAGCAGATACCTCACGAGGACGTGTATCGCCGCTGTTTTCGGGCCCCCGAGGGCCGCAAGCTGGTCATCGCGGACTATTCGCAGATCGAACTGAGAATACTAGCTGATTTTTCAGGTGACGAGAATTTTATCAAGGCGTTCGAGTCGGGTCAGGATTTTCATTCAGCGACTGCGGCACAGGTTTTTAGCATTGACGCTGCGGATGTAACGCCCGATCAGCGTTCGTTTGCCAAGCGGTTAAATTTTGGTGTGGTTTACGGCATTGGTGCGTCGCGTTTTGCGTTGATGACGGGACTCACGCAATCCGACGCGGAGAACACGCTGCGAAAATATTTCTCAACCTATCCGCGGATGGACGCGTGGCTCCGCCAGCAGTCACAGAACGTTCTTACCGAACACCAGACGCGGACGGCATCCGGTAGGCTGGCTAAGATCCGCTATGTCGACGGCGACCGTTCATCCATCGGTGCGGCACAGCGATATGCCAAAAACATGCCGATTCAGGGCACGTCCGCCGATATTCTCAAACGTGCATTACGGCTCCTGCACGATGATATTGCCGGCACTTCTGCACGGCTCGTCAACATCGTCCACGACGAGATCGTCGTCGAATGCGATGCCGCCGAAACGGAATCGATCGCCGCCAAGCTCGACTCCGCTATGGGCCGGGCCGGATGGGAGTACGTAAAACGCGTTCCGATCAAGGTCGATATTCATACGGCAGATGAATGGTCGAAATAGGTCGAAATAGCATCTGACGCTTCACGGCTGACGTTACGCGACCGTCATCATCGTGTAAGCCGCGCCGTAGGCTTCGTATTGATATTTGGAGATCGAAAGCTCGGTGAGATCTATGTTAGCTACGGTTATCGCTTTGCGGATGGTGGCGGGCGAGATCAGAACAACGGGTTGATGGCATGTCTGTATCAGGCCTTCGAGTTTGAAGGTGATCGTGCCGCCTTTCATCCAGCCTTTCGAAAGGCGTTCGCGAACAGCGATCGTGTCGACGGCGTTTTCGTCGAAGAATGACTGTATGGCAGATCGGAACTCGAGCACCTGCGTCTGGCTTTTAGGATCGGCAAGACCTAGACGCGTTATGGCCGTGGTGACGATGTCAAAACTCGCCGCATGACCGGCCAGCACGACGCAGCGGGCTTCGTTCTTGTCGAGGTCGATACCAGCGATCGTAGACATCGGCGATCCAGTTATTTGAAGGTCTGGCATTGCCGCAGGTCGCCGCCCTGAAATCCTTTGGTGAACCATTCCATGCGTTGCTGAGCAGATCCGTGTGTAAAGGTCTCAGGCTGGACGTAGCCCTGGGTGCGGCGCTGGATCATGTCGTCACCGACCGCCCCGGCCGCACGGAGAGCTTCCTGTGGGTCACCTGCCTCGACCTGGCCTTTCTTGGCGGCGTAGAAGGCCCATACGCCGGCGTAGCAGTCAGCCTGTAGTTCGAGGGCGACGGACAAACGGTTGCTCTGTCCGGCATTTTGGACCCTGTCCATCGTGCCTAACAGGTTTTGAACGTGGTGGCCGATCTCATGGGCGATCACATACGCCTGAGCAAAATCGCCCGGCGCTCGAAATTCGTTTTGTAGTTCTTTGAAAAATGCGAAATCCAGATAAAGTTTCTGGTCGCCCGGACAGTAAAATGGCCCAGTCGCGGCACTCGCGTATCCACATGCCGACGAGATCTGATCGGTGAACAGCACGAGTTTCGGCTCGGTATAGCGAACCCGCATTTGCTGTGGCAGGACCTCGCGCCAGACATCCTCGGTACTCGCCAGCACCACCGAAGCAAATTTTTTCTGATCATCCGGCGATTTGCGATTTGCGGCCTGAGGGGCTTGCGGAGCCGATGCCTCGGGCAGGTTCTGGAGCAGTGAGCGTGGGTCGCCGCCGCAGAGGTAGATCGCTACCGCGAGAATGATGATGCCTATACCGCCGCCGCCAACCGCTATGTGCCGTCCGCCGAACCCGCGTGCATCCTCGACGTTGTTACTTTCCCTTTGATCTCCCCATCGCATAAACTTATCGCCCCTGCTGTTCGTCCTGGATTTGCTGCTTACCATGATTTTAACATCTTTGCGATTAAAGGGTGAAGCATTCTGGACGTGGGACCGCGACATCACACGTCCAGCACGTGAAGTCGGGCCGTTCCGTCTGGAATCGTAACCTCGGCTTGCTCATAAAATCTTGACAGATGTGGATTTACAGGATTATGATTCTCTTGCGTTTTAGTTTCGGTTTACATTCCTCTCACAATTGCTAAGGAGGCAAAATGATCAAACTAGACATCGTCAACCTGGTTGCCGACCGAACCGGGGTGCCGAAGCAAAAGGCTGAGCAGGTCGTAGACTCACTTTTTGAAGCGATGAAAGACGCTTTGGCACACGGCAAGCGAATAGAATTGCGTGGATTTGGAGTATTCGTCGTCAAGCCGCGGAAACGCGGTGTTGGCCGAAATCCACGTACCGGAACTGAGGTGCCTATCCCAGCCGGGAAGACCATCCGATTCAAGCCCGGTAAGGAGTTATCGGCAAAAGCTGTTAGCTAGTTCAAATGTGAACTGATCTGAGGTATTACCCAGATTGCAGGTCGCCGGCGAGCGAAACGTTTGCCGAAGCGTGCTGCGATCTTTTTGTTTTTATGACCGATCCCGATTACCTGCAAGAGCTTGACGCCCTTGAGCGGCGGGCTTTACGTCCTTCGGCGGCAACGTGGGTTCGCCACATCCTACTGCTACTGTTGACGTTTTGCACCGCGACCATCGCAGGGGTCCTTTATCCATTTGGGCTGATCCAGACGATGCCGGAGGCCGATCCTCAGACGGCAACCGAGGTCCTCCAGTTTATCGCAACGATGCCGGTCCGGTATTCCGCGATTCTCGGGACCGCTATAGACTCGATCTTTACCAAACCGGAATATCTGAAATACGGCCTGAGTTTTTCGGCCTCGCTCCTTTTTATTCTGATCTGCCATGAGATGGGGCACTATATTGCGTGTCGCATTTACAAGGTCGATGCGACGCTGCCCTTTTTTCTCCCGACTCCGCCCATGATCGGCCCCGCGGGAACATTCGGCGCATTTATCAAGATCCTCTCGCCGATGCCGTCGCGGCGTGCGGTCTTCGACATCGGTGTCGCCGGCCCGATCGCCGGCTTTGTTGCTTTGATTCCTGTAGCGCTCATGGGTATCGCGACAATGCAGGTAGCAACACCGCAGCAGATAGCTTATTCGCAGGGAGGAATATCATTTTCCGACCCGTTGTTGATGCGTATTTTTGCTTATATTTTTGGGCTAGATCTGAATTTTGGAATCCCCAATGCGTTTTATTACGCCGCGTGGGTTGGCTTGCTCGTGACCGCGCTAAACCTGATCCCGTCAGGCCAACTCGACGGAGGGCACGCGATCTACGCGGTTTTTGGAAAGGCCATCCATCGATGGACGGGACTGAGCGCGTTTATCGTAATGGCGTCGCTCTCGATCCTCGGCCTCTACTTTTTCAATAGTCCGAGCGGTTTTCTGATCGCTGTCATTCTCGGGGTAATGATGCGCGTCGGCCACCCCGAACCCCACGACCAATCCGCACTCGGCACAACCCGCACGCTCATCGCCGTCATGACCCTAATAATTTTCGTCCTTTGCTTCGTCCCCTTCCCGATCAAGATTTCCTAGCCAATGTCAGAACCGGGAGTGGCCGAGGTTTGTGTCGCGTAGCGACATTTTGACTGTAGCCGTGGGTGAAAACCCGCGGGAAATGGGTTAACATGTCCGCGTCGCGTCAGCGACGATCGAAGAATGGCCAATACGTATTCCCAAGTATATTTGCATTTCGTATTCAGCACGAAGAACCGGGCCGAGCTGATCTCGTCGCATATTGAATGGCGTATATGGCCGTGCATTGCCGCTGTCGCCAAACATCACAGTATGACTCCGGTACAGATCGGTGATATTGAGACCCACCTTCACGCTCTCGTCGGCATGCCCACTACGATTTCATTAAGTCAGGGAGCTAAGGCATTGAAAGGCGATTCGTCCAACGGAATTCGCAGGGAGTTTCCAGGCATGGCTAATTTTGGCTGGCAGGACGCATATGGAGTGTTTTCGGTTTCGAAGTCGACTCTCCCATCGGTAGTGACATACATAGAGAACCAACGCGAGCATCATTCAAATTGAAGTTTCGAAGAGGAAGATGTCGCGCTTCTCACGAAGCACGACATCGCCGAACGATATTTGTTCGACTGACTCAACCGTCGCTGACGCGACGGGATAATTTATCTATCGTTTCCGTGGGTTTTCACCGGCGGCTACATTCAAAACGCCGCTACGCGGCGGAAGCATTAAGACGAAAGCAACGAGACAAAACAAGAATACAGGGTCTGGCCTACATTAGCGTTGCATATGTGCAAGTATTCGTAACTCTTGACACGCATGGTAAAATTAAAATTGGTTCGTCGTTCGTGGTTGGTTGTTCGGTGCCACGGCGGGGATGATCTTTGAAATGATGAATTCTGAATGATGAAGGATGAACGCTGGGAACCGGAGTGTCTCACGCTTGTAGAGCTTTGGGTTCGGTTGCGAGAGCAATAAGTCGGTGTATTTGCAGCATTTATGGGGTCTTGGGAAGATCGAAAAAACCTTTTTTGCCCGAAAACGGTGAAACAGGTTGTTTCACAGCCGTAACATGCTGTGTTGACAACATTTAGACTGTCTTACATGTATTGATACAGTACTGACACAATACCGATACACTTTGGAATCAGTACCGGATCGATATGGAGTCGGAGGATGAGGAGCCAGAGACGAGAGATGAGAGACAGGAGACTGGAGTCACCGTCGCGACCAAGCCGTTCCAATTAAGGAGTTGGAGCATTTTCTTAAGTGGAACGATTTTTCGGCGTAACCCTCGGGTTTTCAGCTAATTAACCGTTCCACTTTCGCAAACTATTTACGCGGCTGCAGGGAGGAGGCCCTTGACTTCCTTTACAAGCTTTTCGACGTCTTCCTGGCCGTCGAGGGCGATCATGAAGAAGTCGTAGCTTGTCTTGAAGCAGACCATTCCGTTGCCGAAAAACCAGACGCCTTCGAGCAGCGGGTTGCCGCCGATGATCCAGCCGATGGGGGCGCCGGTTATTGTTTTCGGGTTTAGGATGTTGGTCATCATGACCGCTCCGGAGGCGAACGAAAACGCTCCGAGCAGAGGAGCTCCGACGCGGCGTGCTATGTCGCGTTCGAAGCGGATCTGTTCTGCGTCTGCCTCGGAAAGCTGGCCTTTTTCGATAAGCTCTTCGCGGCGTTTTAGGTATCCGTCAAAGCTCTCACCAAGTTTTTTGACCGACCAGGCTGGTAGAGCGGAATTAAAAAGCCAATGGGAACTGATGCCTGTAAACACGACGCCGAGGCCCGCTCCAATCGCCATTGACACGCCGGTAGTCGCGGCCCTCAGCGGATCTTCGACGGCCCAATCGGCAGCCTTTTGAAATGATTTTCTCGCCGAATCAAAGGCACCCGACAGGCTTGAGCCAAAACCGACGACGTTGGCGACGCGTTTGGCATTGGTTTTGACGGACTCGGTCGAGTCGTCGATGATCTCACCGGCTCTGCCCGCGGCGTCAAATGCGATCTCGGTGGCTTTACCGGCGGCCTCGATGACCACTCCGCCGGCCATTTCGCCGGCGTCGGTCGCCGCATCGCGAATAGGCTCGCTTGTTTTCCAGGCGGCCTTGGCGGTGTCGCCGGCCGTGTTGATGACGCTGCCAGCGACCTTTACGGCCTGCTTTCCGACGTCCGATCTTTCGGCCTCGGTCTTTAAACGATCCGCTCCTTTCTGAGCCGTTTCCGCGACGATGCGGGCACCTTCGCCGATCTTATCCTTGAGACCGAGTTGCTCGTCGATCTCGTCAAATTTCTCGCTGGCCTTTTTTTGCCAGCGTTCGAATGTATCTTTGTAGTCTGCCATGATTTGGGTTTCCCTATCGTTAGTGTCCAAGATCTAAATACGTTCCGGCGGCCTCTATTGTTCGCACGTTTTGCCGGTCACGGCTATGTGGTTTATGTTACAACGTACGGCGGATTATTCCACGAGTTTTTTGTTGAGAATACCCAAGTTTTTTGCTGGCAAAAGCGTTATGGTAATCTTTGTTTCAGATAAGCGTTATGGCACTAGTTAAATGTCCGCGGTGCGGTAAAGAGGTACAATATTCCGGCAACGAACACCGCCCGTTTTGTTCGGAGCGTTGCAAGCTGCTTGATTTCGGTTCCTGGGCCGACGAGGAATTCGCGTTGCCGGCTGACGCTTCCGAACTGTCGGAACAGGACATGGACCGGATCCAGGCCGCACTTGAGGAAGATAGTAAACAATGAATATTGGAAACCTAATGCTTGATATGGCGCCGCTCGGCGGCGGGCTCGCTATATTCGGCGGAATCGCGTTTTTTCTGGTCTTGGCCGTTGTAGCCTTCGTTGCCTTCCTCCTGCTCCGAAAGACCTTGAAGATGGCATTTCGCATCGTGATCGTCGGGGTAATACTTGTGATCGCCATAATCGGCTGCGTCTCATTCTGGTGGCTCGGCGGCCGGCGGCCGGTCCGCCCGGAACCTCCCCGTCCAGCCCCCACGCGGCCGAAGTAGATGCAACCAATGCCAAGTAACCCGACAGATTCTATCTCCCGCTGGCGGCGCTACGCCAACCTGCCGAGGAATGTGCTGGCTCTCAGCCTGGTCTCGCTCCTCAATGACACTTCGAGTGAGATAATTTATCCGCTCTTGCCAGCGTTTTTGGCCCTGACTCTTGGCGCGTCACCGTTCGCGATCGGGCTGATCGAGGGCTTTGCCGAGTCGGTTTCGAGTGTTCTCAAGCTGTTTTCGGGCTATCTCAGCGACAAGTTCGACACTAGGAAATGGCCGGTTTTCTTTGGTTATTCGCTCGCGGCTTTTACGCGGCCGCTGCTCGCCCTTGTTACAAGCTGGCCGCAAGTTCTCGTGGTCCGCGTGACCGATCGGGTCGGAAAGGGGATTCGCGGTGCTCCGCGTGACGCCCTGTTGGCATCGAGCGTGCCGAAATCCGAACGCGGATTCGCGTTCGGCTTCAACCGGGCTGCTGATAATCTCGGAGCTGTGATCGGGCCGGTTTTCGCCTACATCCTGCTGTCTTTCTTTGCGGCAAATCAGGAAGATCCGACGGCAGCGGAATATCAACGCGTTTTTCTCTTTGCTTCCATTCCGGTTTTGATCGGGCTGGGTGTCGTTTTCTTTTCTGTTCGTGACGAGAAGCGCCCGGTCGGCGGTGAGATAGTAGGCCCGGTTGAGTTGACGCTTCGCGGCTTTGACGGCGATTTCAAGCGGCTTTTGATCGTTGTCGCGGTTTTTACGCTGTCGAATTCGACAGACGCGTTCCTGCTGCTGCGGGCCCAGCAAGCCGGAATTCGTCCCGCACTCTTACCTCTTTTATGGATGGTGCTTCATTTTAGCAAGGTGGGAAGCTCTCTCATTGCCGGCGACCTGTCGGATAAAGTAGGCAGGAAGAAGTTGATCGTCGCGGGCTGGATCATTTACGCGCTCGTTTACGGCGGGTTCGCATTTGTCGATTCGCCGTGGCAGGCATGGACCCTGTTTATTATTTATGGAACATATTTTGGCCTTACCGAAGGCGTCGAAAAGGCCCTGGTTGCGGACCTCGTCGGCGAGAATCGCCGAGGCACGGCGTATGGCCTGTATAACCTCGCAATCGGCATCACGGTTTTTCCGGCGTCGCTCCTATTCGGGCTCATTTGGACCAAGTTTGGTGCTTCGACAGCGTTTATTTTCAGCGCGGTGATATCGCTAGCAGCAGCAGTGGCCCTCGTGATCATGGTCAACCCGCACCCGGACAAAAATGCCGGGCAAGCTTGAGCCGCCCGGCGTCAGGTTTGATAATTTAAAGGTGTTTTAGTTGTTTAGGCGAATTGAGCCTATCAGATTTCGAAACGTCGAATTATACCGCGACGACTCATTCTGCGGCACTACGGTAATCGCATAGAAGAGGTTACCGCCATTGACATCTACCGTGTAGACAGTAACGACCTCGGTCATACCGGTTATCGGGGACTGTCCGGCCAGAACGGTCGAATAAGCCTGCCGGCCATCAATATATGTCCTCGAATAGCCACCTCTTGCGCGAAGGTAACTGTTTCCACGCAGCACTTCGTCTACGTATTCCCTGGTTGCCTGATCGAGCGAACTGCTGCTCTGGCCCCTAAACGCTCCGATCATTATGCCGCGTGTGATCCCTTGGCTGCCATATGCACCTTCGGGAGCAAACTGAACATCCCCGTTGCCGGAAAATTCGCGCCAGTTCGTCGGAACGTTAATGGTGATCCCGTTGCCCGCCGAAAACTCTCGGACACGAGCCGAGGGATACTGTACATTGTTCGAAGACCGTCCATTGGCTGTCGGGCTTGTCTGGTTCACGCCTCCGTTCTCGGCGCCTTTCTCGATCTCGGCCATCGAACGGGCCCTCGGCATTGTCCGAAGGCGGGCTTGGACACGCTCGAATCCACGCGTGATCTTGATCGGATTTGGCGAGACGTTTAGCAGCGTCGCTTCGCGGTTGATCTTTTCGTAACGATTGCCGGGATCCGGGTGATCGCTGAGCCACTGCGGCACTCTTGAACCGCCGCCGCTCTGCTGCTGGATCGTCTTAAACATGTTAGCCAGGTCTCGGGGATCATAATCAGCATTGGTCATGATCTGTGCACCGAGGACATCAGCCTGCGTCTCGTATTCACGGCTATACTTTGTCATCCATGCCATTGCTCCAGCCGCTCCGAGTTCGGCTCCAGCCTGGCCGCCGAGAACCGCTCCACCCAGGATCATGCCGATCATGCCCAACTGGTTGCCCACGCTCTGCTGTTTGGTCGCCTGTGCGGTTGCATGACGGAGCGCGACGTGGCTAATCTCGTGAGCCATTACGCCGGCCATCTCCCCTTCGTTCTTTGCGGCCTCGATCATGCCGCGGTCGACAAACATCGGCCCACCTGGCAAGGCAAACGCGTTTATATCACTTGCGTTGACGAGCATGAACCTATAGTCGAACGCCGGCTGCCTAAATTGCGGAGGAATCGCCGCAACCAGCTTCTGCCCGACGCTCTCGACGTATCGTGTTGCGTCCGCGTCGTTAAGGATCGGAAACTGTTTTTCAACTTGGCTAGCCGCGTCATTTCCAAGCTTGATGTCATCCTGCACCTTGTACTTATTTTTGGGAGCAACGATGCGCGTCTGGGCCGACACCGTAAGCGGAACGGCCCATATTGTAAATAACAGCGTCGCTGCCGCTAACTTTTTGCCGATGATAATTTTTCTCATATGATTTACTATACGCCGTGATCATTCGACGGCTCCAATCGTGCTAACTAAGATGTTCCCACCCAAATATTGCGTTTGCCGAAATCGGCTGCCCTCTATTTCAATACTATGTTAACAGGATGTTACGCGAGGCCACTGTGTCGGTCGCTTAAACTTTGGGTTTGGCTATCATGTGAGAAACGGCGATGAAGCTTGGACATGTTCGAAACATAAAGGAAAGAGAAACCCTTAAGGCATTCGGCAAGGTTAGACATGGTCGAGTGGTTCGCTTATAGTTGATTCCTTAATTCAACTTGGATTCGGAGACCTTCAAAAATGGCTTTTAGCTTACTACCAAAGGAAGATCAGTACTTCTCCATGTTTTCCGAGATGACCGCGAAGATACAAGAGGCGGCATCAACTCTCGTGGAAATGATGGAAGGGCCACCTGAGAATTTTCAGGCGCTTTCGAAAAAGATCAAGAGCATTGAGCACGAATGCGATGAGATCACGCATAATGTCACGACCAAGCTCAATAAGTCGTTCATCACCCCCTTTGACCGCGAAGATATATACACTTTGTCGGTCGCTCTGGATGATATTTGTGACTATATTGACGCCGCTGCACGGGCTGTTGTGATATACGACATACGCGAGGTTAACGATCATTCACGACAGCTCGCAAACATCATTCTCGGGCTCGCCAACGAGATAAACTCGGCCGTTGGGCTATTAAAGATTTCGTCTGGCATGAAACAGCATCTTCTTGAGATCCAGAGATTAGAGAACGACGCCGACGATGCATATTACAAGGGGATCGGCGAACTGTTCAAAAATACGCCCGATCCGATTATGGTCATCAAGCTCAAAGAGCTCTACGAGATCCTCGAAAATGCGACTGACCGCTGTGAGAGCGTAGGCAATATTATTGAAAGCATCGTTTTGAAACACAATTAAGAACTGTAGTCCGAAGTCGGTAGTCAGCGATCCAAATGCTCGACGCTGATAACATCTGGCCCAAGACTGACACCGTATGGATCAACAAACAGCATCACTTACACTGGTGGTCATTATTATTCTGGTCGCGCTCGCTTTTGACTATGTCAATGGCTTTCACGATGCGGCCAATTCGATAGCGACTGTTGTTGCGACCCGCGTTCTTTCCCCCGGTGTGGCGGTCGCGATGGCTGCTTTTTTTAATTTTATTGCAGTCGTGGTTTTTGGTACGGCGGTCGCCAAGACAGTGGGCGGCGACATGATAAATATAGACGCGATCCCGATGGGCGACCGCCTGTATGTTCTTCTGGCGGGTGTAATAGGAGCGATCGTCTGGAATCTGATCACCTGGTGGCTTGGCCTGCCAACATCGAGTTCACATGCCCTTGTAGGTGCATATGCCGGATCTGCGATGACGTCGTACATCTATCATTTCGGCCTCAATAACGCTCAGATCGTACTTAAGGCCGAGGGGTGGTTGAAGACGATCATTTTTATTGTTCTCTCACCGCTGATCGGAATGTTGCTTGGGTTCATTTTGATGGTCGCGGTTTACTGGATATTTAGCAAGGTTTCGGTCAGGCGCGTAGACCGCGTTTTTCGCTTCGGCCAGCTATTTTCAGCCGCCGCATACTCGCTCGGCCACGGCGGGAATGACGCGCAGAAAACGATGGGCATAATCACGATCGTGCTCGTTTCAGGCGGATTTCTTCAAATGGCGCCGGGAGGCAAATTGCCTGATATCCCGACATGGGTCGAGGTTGCGGCGTGTGCCGCCATCGCCCTTGGAACGCTCTCCGGCGGCTGGCGAATTATCAAGACCATGGGCACCAAGATAGTCAAGCTGCAACCCGTCGGAGGTTTTTGCGCTGAAACAGCCGGAGCGATAACTCTATTTGGCGCGACCGCATTCGGCATACCCGTGTCGACCACGCACACGATCACCGGCGCGATCGTCGGCGTCGGTTCGGCGAAACGGTTTTCAGCGGTAAAATGGGGAGTCGCCGGCCGCATTGTCTGGGCCTGGGTACTTACGATCCCCGCCGCAGCCGCGATCGCCGCTGTTTCGTATTTTGTCGTTTTGCTGGGTGAAAAGATCATCGGCGTTTAGAGATGAGGCTGTAAAAATTCCTTTTGAGTATGACCGGACGCATCCTGATCATCGAAGACGACCCGGACATCGCTGAGAGCATCACCTATAATCTCAAACGCGAAGGATTTCGAACCGACGTGGCCGAGAGCGGTGAATTGGGACTCAGACTTGCCTTAAATGTTGCCTCGCCCCCGTCGCTCATAATTCTTGACCTGATGCTTCCGGGAATGAGCGGAATGGAACTTTGCCGCCGGCTCAGACGCGAGCCTGCCACCGAAAAAACTCCGATCATTATTTTGACGGCCAAGGCATCCGAGGCCGATAAGATATTTGGGCTCGAACTCGGTGCCGACGACTACATGACCAAGCCGTTTTCGGTCAAGGAATTGCTTGCACGGGTCCGCGCCGTCCTGCGTCGTGCGACCGACGAGATCGCCGCGATCTACGAGGACGGGCGTCTCGCGATCGGGTTTGAAGACATGCGGGTCGCGTGCGATGGCGAGGATATAAAACTGACCCGCAAGGAATTTGCACTGCTGACAGCACTGGCCAAAAATGCCAATCGGGTTTCCGGTCGGCAGAGGCTCCTTGACGACGTTTGGGGCTACGACCATTACGGTGACTCCCGCACCCTGGATGTTCATATCCGCCGCTTACGGCAAAAACTGGGAAACTGCGCAGGCTGTATCGAGACAGTGGTAGGCACCGGCTACCGGTTCGTCGGAAACAAATGAAAGCAAGTCGAGAACTAGAATCGATCCACGATTCATTCCTTTCTTCGCTCACCTTGCTAGAAGGGATGATCAGCAGCCTTCGCGAGGGCGTCATCGTCATCGCGAAGGATTGGCAGATCTTCGCATCTAATCCAGCGGCTAGGTCGCTGTTTGGCTGGAGCAAGATCGACTCCCGATATCTGCAGGATGTCGTCGAGAACGAAGAGATACGGCAGGCATTCCGGCTGGCGCTTGAGACCGGTGGGCGGACCGAGACCAAGATCGAGATCCTCGTAAATTTTGACAATCGGGTCTACGATCTTCGCGTTGCTCCGTTGAGCTTTGCCGGCAGTCTCGAAGATCGGCATGCCATCGGTATTTTTTACGATATTACGCGGCTGGAACGGCTTGAAAAGGTGCGGCAAGAGTTCCTTTCGAACGTGTCGCACGAACTTCGTACGCCGCTAACCTCGATCCTGGCATTTGTGGAAACGCTGGAAAACGGTGCTCTCGAAGATCCAGACAATAGCCATCGATTCCTAGATGTGATCCGCCGGAATGCGGAGCGGATGCACCACCTGATCGATGACATCCTCGAACTGTCCGCGATCGAGGCCGGCAAGATAACCGTCAATCCGCAGCCGGTCGATCTCAGTCGCCTGGTTGAAGAAGTATGGTCGACATTGGCTGAAAAGGCGGCAAAGCGTGGCGTGACGTTTCTAAATCAGATACAGCTGGAAACTAGCGTTTTTGCCGATACCCGCCGCCTGGAGCAGATATTGATCAACCTTCTCGGAAACGCCGTAAAGTTTAATCGCGAAGGGGGCAGCGTAACCGTTTCCTATCAAAAATTGAATGGTCTTAACCAGATATGTGTCGCTGATACCGGCGAAGGCATCGCCCCCGAACATCTTCCGAGGATCTTTGAGCGTTTTTACCGGACCGACACCGCGCGTTCGCGTGAGCTGGGCGGCACCGGCCTCGGCCTTGCCATCGTAAAACATCTCGCCCGCCTGCACCGCGGCGAGGTCCGGGTCGAATCCACCCTCGGCAAAGGCTCGATCTTTACCGTCGAACTCGCCGACGTCTAAAACGAATAAGATCCCGCTAATTCAAGCTGAAGAACAAGTTCCTGGACCCAAAAAAGGTGCCGTTGGTAGAGTATCTGTCCGCATTTGTAACAGTAAAACCCCCAAATTGGTAGAGTAAAAACCCGGAATTGGTAGAGGAGTTTTTACCCTAAATTGACCCTCAAAGGGCCGCGGCGGCCGCGATGTCCAGCGGCGACCGTTGCGTGATCGCATTCGGTCCAACTGCGGCGAGTGGGGCGAGTGTCGCGGGCGTTCCGGCGGCTGAGAATGCTGCGGCCGTGCCGCTCTATTTGCGAAGATATTATATAGAGTGTGTCTCAAACTCTTTTCAATTGCCTCCACCTTCAGGTGGAGGTAATTTGTTAAGAAGAAATAGGGCTTTAGCCCAAATTCTTAAAGAGCGCATATTCCGATCGGCCTTTGCCCAGTTACTCCGATGTCTGTTCGGCTAAAGCCGAGGTCATTTACTCTATCCATCCTCCAGCTAAAGCTGGAGGCAATTTAATCAGAAAGGACGCAGCTTTGAGACATCCTTGCAGAATGAGCGGTAAAGCCGCCAGATCGCTTTAGGCTTTCTTTTCTGCTGCGACTGTGCTATTGTTGAAACGTTAACGCGTAAGCAATACAAAGGGAGAAGCAACAAAAATGGCGACACACTGGCAAAGCTACCGCGGCGGACCGACAAAATTACAGACCGAGGTCACAAATATTTCTATCAACAGCAAAGACGTCATCACGCTTAACCGCCGTGCGATGGGCCTGCTCGGCGGTGCCGAGGCCGCACTGCTCGTGTTTGACGAGAAAAACAGCATCATAGGCATGATCGCCGCCAACCTCCGCAACCCCGAGGCGTTTCCGCTCCGGCCCAAGAACCGCGGCGGCTGGGTGCTCATGGCCTCGCCTTTCTGCCGTCATTTCAACATCTCGGTCGAGAGCACCGAACGATTTATTGATCCCGACCTGGACAGCGACGGCATCCTCCGCCTCGACCTAAAACGCACCCACAACGTCAGCCGCCGAAAGCGGCGTGCGAAGACAGCGGCGGCGTGATGCCGCTTCAGGCATCATTGTGGTCATGCATTCCGAATGCATACGACATCCACATCGACACAACCGAAGCCTTTCTCGATCCCGAGCTGGACGAACGAGACATCCTCCACCTCGACCTCCGCCGAACGCGGACGGTTTTCGGCGGGAACCGTAAAAAAAAGGGCGAGCGATAAGTATGTTGCCGAAGGGAACAAAGGCCCAAAAAGCTCCCCTCCTTACGAAGGAGGGGTGGCACCCGCTTCGGGTGACGGGGTGGTTCTCTCGCCTTGGATCATTCAACGCCCGTGGTAACGGATGTAGAGAACCACCCCCCCCGGCTACCGCCGTACCCCTCCTTCGCAAGGAGGGGAGCCCGGAAAATACATATCGCGTTATTGGCCAACCCTCCGTCGGCGGCTTCGTTTTGGAGGCGGCCGGCGAGGTCGTCTTCGTGCCAGCGGGTTTGGATGAGGATGATCGAGGCATTCGGTTCCAACCGGGTGTAGATGTCGTCGTTGAACCAGTCCCAGACGCGGTCGCGATGGGTTTGGCTCTCGGCGTCGGCTCGGTTGCGGATCGGGTCGTCGATGACGATCAGCCCGGCGCCAAAACCGGCGATACCGGCTCCGACACCGACGGCACGGACGCCGCCTCCGTGGGGCGTTTCCCATTCGGCTGCGGTGTTGAGCGGCGTTGCGGACAAGAGTGTCCGCAACGCCGGTTCCTCCGGCGTGATGTGTGTGGAAATTGGCACTGTTTTCGTGCTTCGCACTCATGCGGACAAGAGTGTCCGCACTCCGTGAGGCAATGCGGCGGATCTTTCGGGAGAATTTGTTGGCGAGCTGCTGGTTGTAGCTGCCGAGAATGACGTTGAGTGCTGGATTTTGGAGCAGACGCCAGGCGGTGTAGCGGACGGTGACGAGTTCGGTCTTGCCGTGACGCGGCGGCATGAAGATCATCAGCCGGCGGCCCGTGCCCGCAGTTATTGCGGCGAGCCTGAGATAGATAAACCGCTGGTAATCCCACGTCCACGTCCATTCGG
The DNA here is from genome assembly GCA_038245555.1 of Pyrinomonadales bacterium. GTDB lineage: Bacteria > Acidobacteriota > Blastocatellia > Pyrinomonadales > Pyrinomonadaceae > OLB17. The sequence goes on from JBBRSH010000026.1 coordinate 32,800, forward strand.
GAAACTCGCGGGTTAGCCACGCTTCGTACTGGTGACGGCCGGCGTTGCGGCTGCGGGCGCGAAACTGCTGCGCCGGCGAGAGCATATCCCACCAGCCAAATCGCTCGGGCCAGCCCTCGGTGACGCCGTACGTGTGACGTTTGAGATACAGCAGCTGACGGCTAAATTTCCAGCCTCGAATGCTCATCTCACGCACGATCTGAGCGTGCTGCCGGCCCTCGTACTTCAGATAAAGTTCGCGGGCATCGTCGATCATTTGTTTCGGGTAACGGTGTGGGTGTTTCATGGTTTTGGAGAGGATCGCGATCTGTCTATGAACCGATCCGGCAGTAATCGGATTCGTAGCCCGTAGCGTCGAGCGTGCTTTGGATAATGTCGCGGGTGGTTTCCATGACCTCGGAGATCTCCGGTGGCGGATCAACGCACTCTCTCAGAAACTCACGTTGTTCGGCAAAGATCTCTGCGACATGACGTGCAGCATCAGCCGATGGCAAGATCGCGAGCGGATAATGAACGCAACGAGACCCCTCAAAATACGTTGCCTGATTCCTGTCCAGGGCATCGCTTAACGTTTGAAGGTAAAAGCAATTTTCGCGCTCGCTCCACTCGACGACCCAGGGTTGGTCTTTTTCATTTATTACCATATTTTCGAATCCTCCTAATTTCATGCAGCTTGGAACGCCGATTCTAAGCTGCGAAACAAGTGTATCGTATTTGCGAGATTGTTGCAAGTGTGAAATAAACGGCGAGCGGGGACTGGCAAGAAAAAGGCCGCCCGATAGCGGGCGGCCCGAAAGGTTTCCGTGTATGGGAGCCCCCTTGGACTAGAAATTGAACCGGAAACCGAACTGGATCTGGCGGTTAGATCCCAATCCGACCGTGCGTCCGACGGTCGCACGCTCAAGGCCAAAGGTTGAACCCGCTGCTCCTTGCGTAAATGCCTGACCGGGCTGAACTACATTCGACGTGCTTGCGGTATAGGCAAGCGTTGTTGTGTTGTACGTAAGGCTCGGCAAGGCATTGCTAATAGTGGTCGATGGATTAGCGAAATTCGTTTGGTTGAAGATGTTAAAGATCTCCGTCCTGAATTCAAAATTCACCGTTTCCGTGAATCGGAACCGTTTCGACACGATCATGTCGATCTGCTTGAACGTTGGGCCTGAAAACTGATTTCGTCCAAGTGTTCCCCACTGGCCCGGGGCAGGCGTGGAAAACGCCGCCGGGTCGATAAAATTCCGGTCATTCTTCAGGTACGCGTTCGCACCGGCGATCAGATTGGGCCGCCGGTTGTTTCTCGAATTGCCGCCTCCCGGCGTATTGACTACGGCGATGAAGCCAGTTGGCAGGGCCGGGAAGCTCGAACCGAATGACGGCAAGTTGGCGGTAAAACCGTTTGCGAAGGTACCACCGGCTCCATTCGGGCAGCCAGCAGCCAATTGGCACTGGACCACGACATCGGGCCTTACCAAGAGCACTTCGACGGGTACGCCACTGCGGGCATTCGCAATGCCCCCGATTTCCCATCCGCCGAGCAGGATGTTGCCGGTTTTGCCTAAGTCCCAACGGTGACCTTTGCCGATCGGCAATTCATAGAGAGCACTGAAATTAAAGGTATGGCGGACGTCGAAATTGTTACGGCCGCGGTCAGCTTCAAAGTTATCGAGTTGACCCGAGGTACGTGCCTCGTTCGATCCGCTCGACAGACCCTGACTTTTCCCGAAGGTGTACTGTCCGTTCATTGTCAATCCAGTGCGGAAACTACGCTGGAACGAAATCTGGAGAGCGTTGTAGCTGTCATCGCCGCCGCTCGTTTTATAATCGATCTCGGCAAATGGATTCTGTACTGAGGTTCCGCTAACGATGCTGAACTGTCTGATAGTATTGACGCCGACGACTTGTCCTGTTGTGGCGTCGGTTCGGTTGACGACACCTACGCCCGTCGGTATGTTGGACCCATTTACAATAGTTGACTGACCAGGAAGGATCTTATTAGCTACACTACGGAGGAACAGGTTACGGCCCTGGCTGCCGACATACGCGATGGTCGACACGATGTTACCAGGCAACTGCTGCTGCCACGAAAACGTGTAGCTGTAGATCTTTTCAGGGACCTTGTAGTCGCTTGAGTAAGCACGCGGCTGATAATTCCGGTTGGTCGGGGTCGAACTGAAAGCGCTAACGATTCCCGGAATATTTGCCGGAAACGCGAGCAAGCTTCCGCTCGTTATGGTTGAACTGATACGGTCGCTCTCGATCGGCTGTATCTGGTCCTCGGTCTGGCCCGGCCCGTAGTAAATACCAAATCCGCCGCGGAACACGGTCTTGCCGCCCGCGAAAAATCCGGTACCGCCCTGATCAGGCGACCACGTAAGGGCGATGCGCGGACCAAAGTTGGTCTTCGACGATTTGAATGCCTTTTCCGTAGCTGGGCGGAACGTGCCGGTCGCGATGTTGAAAAGAATCTGTTGATCGTGGGCCTCGCGAAGCGGTACATAATACTCGTACCTAAGGCCATAGCTTAATGTAAGGCCTGGACGGATCTTCCATTCATCCTGAGCGTAGCCGATGTAGTATTCCTGCTGGGCTAATCTTATTCCTCCGGGGCCGGTGGTGAAAACACTCGGAGCACTGACGTCGCCAAGGTATTGCACCGATGTTGGCGTGTTCGCGAGAAATGCGTTCAGGTTCGAAAAAGTATAGGTCGTCCCGCCCTGACGGTCGGTATAAAGCCGGATCAGCCTAACTTCGCCGCCGAATTTGGCGTTATGGTTGCCGTGTGTCCAGCTAAGGCTGTCGATAAATCCGATCGAGTAAGGAGTATAAGGTGCACCTCGGCCGTTGGTCGCACTGTTCGTGCGGACCAATCCTCCAGGTATCGAAATGCCGGACGACGTTCCCTGGCCGGCAATCCCTGTATTCGCGACACTGCCCGAAATGTTCAACGTGAGGTTGGTAAAGTTGAGCCCGTTAACAACCGGAGCCGATCCAATGATGCGGGTCCGAGCTCCATTGTATCCGACCTTAAATTCGTTGATGAGTGAACCGCTCTTGCCCAGTACTGACTGGATGCCAGCGACTCCGTTCTGAGGCACCGCTTCGATCGATACGATCCGGCCCGAAACACCTTCAGGAGCTATGTCTGTTCCCTCATCCCGGAAAAACCGAAAGTAAAACTTGTTCGTCGGGTTGATCAGATAGTCAAATCTGGCCGCATAGGCCTTCTCATCGGTTTTTTCGAGGTCCTGGAGCTGTACGATGTCAAATCCGGTGACTGCTGTCCCACCTGGGACGACCACGGCCTTAGATGACCGAAATCCTGTGATAAATGGCTGAATTGCCGAATTGACTGGCGTGCCAAGTGGATTCGTCACTGTTATGGATCCAGGGATTACCGCACCCGGAGCTGCAAGGCTAAGGCTCGGAGCCGCCTCCACGAAATTGAGTCCAAACCGTCCACGATACCGCTCGAAACTGCCAAAGAAGAAGAATTTGTCCTTAATTATTGGTCCGCCGACGGAACCGCCGAACTGATCGAGCGTCAAAGGGCTCTTAGCAATGCCCGGTGTAATGTTGTCAAAGAAATTGCGTGCGTCAAGTGACTGTCGGCGAAGATATTCGAAAGCCGAACCGTGAAACTGATTGCCGCCGGATTTTGTCACGACGCTGACCTGTCCGCCGGTACCCGTTCCGAACTCGGCAGGAAAGTTACTTGAATCGACGCGAAACTCCTGGACATTCTCAAGGCTCGATTGCAGGCGGAAAGGCGATGGAACCTCGCCATTCAGGTTGCCCGGACTTGCATCAATGATCGCCGAACCTTCGACACCGTCGTAACGGATCACATTCTGTTGGTTGGCACGTCCGGAGAACCTTATGTCCGCAAATGTTCCGCCGCCGCTGTTGAGGGCACCAGGGGCCTGCAGATACAACTGCGATAGCTGACGACCGTTTACTGGCAAACCCTCGACTTCACGAGCGTTGACATTGGCGCTCTGGCTTGCGGACGTAACATTTACGAGCGAATCCTCGCCGGCGACAATATTGACCTGAGCGGTCACTCCCTTAGCCTGAAGTTTCAGGTCAAGATCGACCTGTTGTCCAACCAGGACATCGATGCCAGGCTTTGAAAGCGGCTCAAAATTACTGGACGTTATTGATATCGTGTACTTTGCCGCCTTAAGGGCGACGACAAGAAATGTTCCTTCGTCGCTTGCCGTAACGATTCGGGTCTCGCCGGTCGCTTCGTTCTTTACGGTAACCGATGCACCGGGCACGACAGCGCCGTTGATGTCGGTGATCGCCCCGGCAATGCGGCCATCACCCTGGGCATAAGCGCCAATAAATAATGACGTTATTAATATCAAGATTAACGATATCTTGGATGCTAGTTCCTGTACTTTCATAATTACTCCTTCGTTATCAGTTGGTAAAACTTGCTTTCGGACGAATCAATACGACCCATTCCGTATTGACCGTCCTCGGTCTCCTGATTTGATAGATTTTTTGGTAGCAACTGAAAGACTATTACTTCGGAGTTAACGGACCGTGAACTAGATATTAAATAGATGTTAACTATTATTTATCGACAGAGCGTCGCGGCGGCATCTTGCTAAAACCGATGGCCGGTGACATCATTTTCTATTGGAGGCGCACATAATGTCAGCGGTTCTGGAAAAAGCGGGGGTTCTCGAAGATTATCTCGTCATGTCGCCCGACGAATTGGCGTCGCGGATCGAATTAGCGCGCGAAGAGTTGGGCAAGCGGGTTGTTATCCTGGGTCACCATTACCAGCGTGACGATGTGATCAGGCACGCCGATCTGTCGGGTGATTCTTACCAATTGTCGGTAATGGCGTCGCAGACCGATGCGGAGTACATCGTGTTTTGCGGGGTGCATTTCATGGCCGAGTCGGCGGATATACTCGGTAAGGATCATCAACGGGTCATTCTGCCGGACCTCGGTGCGGGATGCTCGATGGCCGATATGGCGTCGATCGATCAGGTCGAGGATGCGTGGGAGCAGCTTCGCGAGATCGGCGTTTTGGAGACCAAGGTCGCGCCGATCACCTACATGAACTCGACAGCGCAGATCAAAGCTTTCTGCGGCCGAAATGAGGGGGTCGTCTGCACCTCGTCAAACGCGATACCGCTGTTCGATATTTACCTGAAAGAATACGACAAGATGTTTTTCTTCCCGGACCAGCATCTTGGCCGGAACACGGGTGCGAAATTCGGCATTCCGCTCGATAAAATGGCGTTGTGGAACCCGCACGAAGAGCTTGGCGGAAACACCGAGGAGCAGCTTCATTCCGCGAAATTGATCCTCTGGCGCGGGCACTGTTCGGTCCACGGTAGGTTTAAGGATTGGCACGTCGACAAGATCCGCGATGAACACCCGGGAATGAAGGTGATCGTTCATCCCGAATGCCCGCGTGAGGTCGTCGAAAAGAGCGATCTTGACGGCTCGACCTCGTTCATTATCAAAACCGTCGAAAACTCGCCGTCCGGCTCGAAATGGGCGATCGGGACCGAAGTCAATCTCGTCAACAGGCTTCAAGCCCGATTTCCAGACAAGGAGATACGCCTTCTCGCTCCCGACCTTTGCATGTGCGCAACCATGTACCGGATCGCCCCGCAAAACCTCGCCTGGGCGATGGAAAACCTGCTCGAGGACAATGTGGTCAACGAGATCGTCGTGGATGACGAGACCAAACATTTTGCAAATATTGCGCTTCAGCGCATGATCCACCTGACCGAAAAGAATTGAAACCACAGATAGAGACGGATAGACACAGATTGGGATTTCTTTTCTTATCTGAGTTCATCTGTGTTTATTTGAGGTTTCCGCATTGCTTGCTTTATTCACGTTGGTCGACCAAAATAATCAAAAGGAGTTACTTAAAATGACTGAAGGCGATCGTTCGGCACTTTCACGAATGCGGTGCCGCGAAATCATGACCAAAAGCGTCAAAACGGCTGCCTCCGACAGTTCGCTTCGCGAGGTCGCGGCCCTAATGCGTGATGGCGACATGGGGGCCGTTCCGATCGTCGATGACGGAAAATTGATCGGCATCGTCACCGACCGGGACATCGTTGTTCGCGGGGTTGCCGACGGCATGGAAGCATCGACGCCCGTTAGAGTCGCAATGACATCTGAGCTTTTCACCGTCCGTCCCGAAGATTTCGTGTTTGAGGCGCTTCGCCTGATGGGCGATAAACAGGTCCGTCGTATTCCCGTCGTGGGTGACAGCGGCGAGCTTGCCGGAATAATCTCGATGGCCGACGTCGCTCTCGAAACCGAAGACGATCTCGAGATCGCTGAAACCCTCGAAGAGATATCAAGCGGCGCGAGTTTTTGGGGACGAAAGTGACCTCGTAAATGAAGGCATTATTGCGTTTTAATGTTCTGGCTATCATTTGTGCGGCTTTTTTATCAATCGCGGCCGCCGGTCAAAACTCACCGGGAAAGCCAGGGAAAAGCGGTGCGGTGAATTCTGCTGCCTCAGTATTCGAAAGCGGTGTTTTTGAGGGCAAGCTCTACACCAATAGCATGCTCGGATTTACCGTCCTTGTGCCCGGCGGATGGAATATTTTCACGGCGGAACAAAATAACGCGGCACTTGCTGCTGGGCAGGCAAACACGCTGTCGAACGCGTGGAGAGTTGACGAGAATGAACGCCAGCAAATAAACAGTTCGATTGCGAATACGCAAATCCTGTTTCAGGCAACATCGAGAGTTACGGACCGTGAGCCGATCGTCTCTCGCGTATCCTGCGGTGTTGAGCGGCTAGCGGATCCAGTCACGGTCGAGAAATACGTCGCGAGGAATAAAAAGCTTGTTCTGCTCACCTCGGCCACGACGCTTGCGAAAGATGTTTACTCGACAAAGATCGGCGGTTCTACGTTCACCGGCTTTGATGTCGCGGGAACGGCTAACGGAAAGATCTTTAAGCAAAGGTATCTTGTGACGATGCGAAAGGGCTACGCTCTTTTCATAGTGACGACTCTTTGGGACAATATTAACGATGCAGTTCTGGACGCGAGTTTGAAATCGCTCAAATTCGGTAAATGACCTTTTGCTATGGCTAAATCTACCAATCGGTATTTTCAGTTTCTCGGCTCATCCAAAAAGGCCCAAGTTTCGGGCAACCTCTGGTATCCGGCTGCTGATGTCTATAACACGACCGAGGGTTGGGTGGTCAAGGTGGAACTTGCCGGTGTATCGGTCGAGGACATCGAGATCGACATTCAGGGAAACACGCTGAGCATCGCCGGATGCCGGAAAGATCGCTCGTGCGTTTCCGGCATTTCGTATCAGCAGATGGAGATCACATACAGCAGTTTCGAAAAAACGCTGCGATTTCCGGCGCCGATCGATGGTGCGACGCTCGATCATATGTTTGAGAATGGATTGCTGATCATCCACTTGCGAAAGGCGAAATAAGGAAGATTTATGACAGAAGATATCGCGACAACTGCTGACGAGCCAAAAGTTGACTTGCCAAAGGAGTTCGAGATCGCGGTGCTGCCGCTGCAGAATACGACGTTGTTTCCCGAAACTGTCGTGCCGCTCGCGGTCGGCCGTGAACGCTCGACGCGGGCCGTCGAATCGGCACTCGCGACCGAGGGTAAGCTCATCGCCTGCGTCACCACCAAGACTGAAAACGTCACGGGTGACGACGCTGTCCCGTCCGATCTGTACCGGATCGGGACCATCGTCAATATTAAACGCATGATGCGCAACGAGGGCATCATGCAGTTGATCGTTCAGGGAATGGACCGCTTTGAGGTCGTCGAATGGACCGGCGAGCAGCCCTTCCTCAAGGCAAAGGTCAAGATACTGCCCGAGCTCAGACGCGTCGACGACGAGGAGATCGAAGCTCTAAAACGAAATATTCAGGGCATGGTGCAGGAGGCTCTCGCCCTGCTGCCGAACGTACCGCCCGAGATCCGTATGGCTGTGTTGTCGCAGGAAAATCCAGGACAGCTAGCTTACTTTCTCGCCTCTGTGCTCGACCTCGGTGTAGAGACCGAACAAAAGATGCTCGAGTCGAGCACGGTTGATGGCCTGCTTACCTTGACGCATGCCGCTCTCGCCCGCGAGGTCGAGATCATGCAGATCCGTTCAAAGATCGCGAGCGAGGCCCAGCACGAAATGGACAAATCGCAACGCGACTACGTCCTCCGCCAGCAGATGAAGGCGATCCAGAAGGAGCTTGGCGATGAAGAAGAGGGCGAAAAGGCCGAAGCCGAACAGCTTCGCGACCGCCTCACCAAAGCCGATCTGCCCGACGACGTCCGCAAGGAGTCCGAACGCGAGCTTCGACGGATGGAACAGTTGCCACAGTCGGCTCCGGATTATCACGTTATTCGAACGTATCTGGAATACATCCTCGAACTCCCTTGGAAAAAATCGAGCGAGGAAAAGCTGGATCTCAACGAGGCCCGCAAGGTGCTCGACGAGGACCATTATGGACTTCAGGACATCAAGGAACGCATTCTCGAGTCGCTTGCGGTTGTAAAGCTTCGTCCCGATTCCAAAAGCCCGATCATCTTGTTTGTAGGTCCTCCGGGAGTTGGGAAAACAACACTTGGCCGGTCGATAGCGCGTGCCCGCGGCCGGGAAATCGACCGGCACA
>JBBRSH010000027.1:0-40710 GCA_038245555.1 Pyrinomonadales bacterium
CGTATAAAAAGTAGAAATAGGTGATACGCAGCTTTTCATTTTCGCTGACGGCATCGCGCAGCTCGTAAGCCTTGAGCATCATGTCCGAGGCGAGTTTCCACTGGTTGGTATTGCCATAGGTGGCAGCCAGCGAGACGTACGCCTGGGCAAAGTGCGGATCGATCTCAAGCGCCTTTGTAAAGAATGGAACCGCCTCAAGCTGCTTGCCCTTGAACTGCTGCCCGCGGGCCAGCGAAAACAATTTGAGGGCCTCGAGTGATGTAGTCGTATGATCAAGCGGCCGGTTAAATCTTTCGATCGAGCTGAGGCTCTCGCCTAGCTTTTCACGCATTCCGGTCGCCGATTTCCCGAGCGCATTTAGTATCTCTTCCCGCGAATTTACCTGCTCGAATTCGCGTCCGAGGCTCTCGCCGGTCCGGGCATTGATGGCTTCGAGAGTGATCACGTAGATCGAACCAAAATTGGAGATCGCCGCCGTCAGAAATGCCTTCAAGTTCAGCCGCAGACAGATCTCCTCGCCCAGTTCCTTAGTCACGCGTTCGACCGGCGATCGACCCATCAGTTTTAACGTCTGGCTAACCTTTACGTCCGAAATGATATCGAGAAACGGTGACTGGGCAAGCGAGAATGCAAGGGCAGTCTTGAGTGTCTGGTCAAAGATCCCTTCGCCCGTGGAATTCTCAAATTCGGTTAGGAGCAGGGCGTCCTTTACGCCGCCGGAATTGGTGGCGATGCGGCCTTCGATCGTTTCACGGTGTCCGGGAGAGGCGGTCCGGTCGAGCTTCGCTTCGAGGAGCATTCGGTCACGCAGAAACTTGAGGTCGTTCAGCAGGTCACGTGTCAGTTGATAACGGTCGTCGGGCTTTTTCTGCAGCGTTCGGTGGACGATCCGGTGAAGTTCCGCCGGCAAATGCGGAGCCAGCCTTTCGAGTCGGATCGGATCGGCGTTCATGACCGCGGCGATAACATCCATCGTTGTCTCACCAGCAAACGGCAGACGCCCGCCAAGTATCTCGTACATGACCGTGCCAAAGCTGAAAACGTCCGAACGGGCGTCGATATCCTTACCGCGGGCCTGTTCGGGCGACATGTATGATGCCGTGCCCATGACGACGCCGGGATTTGTTTTGACCAGCCGGATGGTCTCGTCATTGTGAACATTGGAACCATTCACCGGCTCCGCGGCTTGGGAAAACTTTGCGAGCCCAAAGTCGAGTACCTTAACGTACCCGTCATTTCGGATCATGATATTTTCGGGCTTGATGTCGCGATGTACTATGCCGGCCTGGTGCGCGGCCGCCAGTGCCTCCGCCGACTGAATGCAGATCGACAGTACCTCATCGAACGACATTTTGCCTGCGGCTGTTCTGTCGCGAAGTGTTTTCCCGTCGACGAATTCAGCGGCTATAAAATGAGTTCCATCGGTCTCACCTATTTCATAGACGGTGATAATGTTGGGATGATTTAGGGCGGAGGCGGCCTTGGCCTCCTGGATAAACCGGCCTAGACGATCGGTTTGGCTGGCGAATTCGGACGTCAAAAACTTGATCGCCACTTTGCGGTCGAGCCGGGTGTCACGCGCAAGAAACACCTCGCCCATTCCGCCGGCGCCGATCTGTGAAAGCATTTCATAATGAGCGAACGAACCGCGCATTGGTGACGACATATGCTTAATTCAAATTCAAATGTAGTGTGCCTTTTTGACGGTGTGACAGTCAACTAATTCCGATGCGCGACAGGAGGTGTTTATCCGGCTGCAAATAAAAAACCGGCAGTGTGAACAGGTCGTTCTCACTGCCGATCTTGCGTTTAGACTGATCCGACCGTTCGCCGATCGGGACGACGATCTATTTTCCGCCGATGCCGAAAATATAAGGCGCGATCACGAGCGACACGATGGACATCAGCTTGATCAGGATATTCATCGACGGCCCGGAAGTGTCCTTGAACGGATCGCCAACCGTATCGCCGGTCACCGACGCTTTATGCGGTTCGCTCTTTTTGTAGTGCATCTCACCATTGATCTCAACTCCCTTCTCAAAGGACTTCTTAGCGTTGTCCCATGCTCCGCCCGCATTCGACTGGAAGATGCCCATCAATACCCCCGAAACGGTCACACCCGCCAGCAACCCGCCGAGAACTTCGGGACCAAATGTAAATCCGACGAGAACTGGTGTGATCAGGGCGATAGCTCCCGGCATCATCATTTCGCGGATCGAGGCTTTGGTAGAAATAGCAACACACTTTTCGTACTCCGGTTTGGCTGTGTAATCCATTATGCCCGGAATTTCGCGAAACTGACGCCGCACCTCCTCGACCATATCCATCGCCGCCTTACCAACGGCCTGGATGCACAGTGCCGAGAAAATGAACGGGATCATCCCGCCGACAAACAGGCCGGCAAGCACGTTTGCCTTGTAAATATCGATCCGGTCGATACCGGCGATCCCGACAAAAGCAGCAAACAACGCCAGTGAAGTCAGGGCCGCCGAGGCAATGGCAAAGCCCTTTCCGGTCGCCGCTGTCGTGTTGCCGACCGCATCGAGGTTGTCCGTACGCTCACGAACCTCGGCAGGCAGCTGGCTCATTTCCGCAATGCCTCCGGCGTTATCCGCGATCGGGCCAAACGCGTCGATCGCAAGCTGCATCGCCGTCGTGGCCATCATTCCGGCCGCCGCGATCGCAACTCCGTACAGGCCCGCGAAATAATACGATGCCATTATGCCGGCCGCCAGCGTCAGGATAGGAATAACCGTCGATTTCATTCCGACGGCCAGTCCGCCGATGATATTCGTTGCATGCCCGGTGCCGGATTGCCGAACGATCGACAGAACAGGCTTCTTGCCCATCGCCGTGTAATACTCTGTGCTAAAACTCATGATCGCACCGACGATCGTACCGACAACTATCGCGAGAAAGACGCCCATTTTGTTGAAGGTGATCGACCGCAACGCGATCGAACCCTCGGGCAACATCCACATCACAATAAAGTATGAAGCGATAACCGTAAGTATCATCGCGGCCCAGTTTCCGATGTTCAAGGCATTCTGAACACTGGCATGGTCGTCCTTGATCCTCACAAACATCGTTCCGATGATCGAGAAAATAATCCCGAGGCCGCAGATGACCATCGGCAACAGTATGGGCGACATCCCGCCGAACGCGTCGGTCACCTTGATCTCCTGGCCCAATACCATTGTTGCCAAAATAGTCGCGACATATGAACCAAAAAGGTCCGCACCCATACCGGCCACATCACCGACGTTATCTCCAACGTTATCGGCGATCGTCGCGGGATTACGAACGTCGTCTTCGGGAATGCCCGCTTCGACCTTGCCCACGAGATCGGCTCCGACGTCTGCTGCCTTGGTATAAATGCCGCCGCCAACACGCGAAAATAACGCGATCGACTCGGCTCCAAGCGAAAATCCGGTCAGTACCTCGATCGCTGTTTTCACCTGATCTGCACCCAAACCTTTAAATACGGCAAGAAGGGCTATGAACAATCCTCCTAAACCCAAAACCGCCAAACCCGCCACTCCAAGTCCCATCACCGTTCCGCCGGTAAACGAGACTTTCAGTGCTTGTTTCAGGCTCGTACGTGCCGCCTGGGTGGTTCGCACGTTGGCCTTGGTCGCTACCTTCATGCCGATATAGCCGGCCGTAGCTGAGAATACCGCCCCAATAATAAAAGCGATGCAGATGATCCAGCTCGAGTGGATCGCGCGGCCGTTGACGGTATGAACTGTCCCTGAATAGGCCAAGATCGCAGCAGTGAACACGACAAAAATGCTCAGCACCTTCCACTCGGCTTTCAAAAACGCCATGGCCCCGTCCGCAATGTGGCCCGCAAGCTCCTGCATATTTGCGTCGCCTGCATCTTGCTTGCTGACCCAAGCCGACTTAACCGCCATTACTATTAACCCTACAATCCCCAGGGCGGGAACCAAATAAATCACGTAATCGTTCATATTCGTTCTATTTGTCGTATTTCGCCGCCCCCTGCGGGGCATTATCATCAGATCGATCTGGCTTCGTTAGACCTGCGGGCGAACATACGGAAATCCTGCTAGTTATCAAAACTGTTGATTATGAGTTACTTGCCAAATTTAATCAATATCGGAGGGCAGAATGTATCACCAGAAGATTTTTATGGTGCGACAAAACACACGGGTGCAGCGTGCTTTGTCGCCAGATTCGTCCCCGCCACAAAAATATCGATCGCGTTCCCCGCACCGGTGGATGGCAAGTACCTGATCGGACACGCCCCGCCGCTATCGGCTTCGACCGTGAACGAATACCCTTCGAATTTGTTTTGGCCGTATGCAGCAGCCGCAAATAATAAAACGATCGAAATGTAAGTTAATACGCTGCGCTTTCTAAGCATTTCTTGAGGTTGCTCCATGTATATTCTGATGTTCTACCGCTGGTTTGATGCGCGCCGATGCCCTCGTGTCCGGCGGACAATAATCTTGATGTCGTTTTGATATACTAACCGAAATTTTTGCTTCCAGGTATTTCAACAAGATGACTTCATTTTCGGTCAGCTCCAAGACACGTGAAGAAATGATCGACGTCACGGCCGAGGCTGCACGTTTCGTTCGCGAAAGGGCTACTGGCGAAGGCATCTGCCTGATCTTCACCCAGCACACGACCTGCGGGCTGACGATAAACGAAAATGCGGACCCGGACGTGAAAAGCGATATGCTTGGATTTCTCGGCCGGCTCATACCGCAATATGAGCCGCATTTTCAGCATTTTGAGCACAATTCGGACGCTCATATCAAATCGTCGCTGGTCGGTTCGAGCGTGATCATTCCGTTTGAAAATGGCAGGTTGCTGCTTGGCCGTTGGCAGGGGATATATTTGTGCGAGTTTGATGGTCCGCGAGAGCGGACGGTTTTGGTGACCCTACGGTAAGCGATGATGACGGCAGGATATTCGGGCACGCCGCTCGTGAAAAAACTCGGTATCAAGGACGGTTTCGCCGTTCTGACGGTCAACGCGCCCGATGACTATGAAGATCTGCTTGCACCGCTTCCGGACACGGTGACGATCGCTGATGCCGGATGCCCAAGCCCGCGCGTGAGCAAGGGCGAGACTATCAACGGTGACGCAATTGATATTGTCCATATTTTTACAAACAGCCGTGACGAACTGTTCAGCAAGCTGGCGGAATGTGTACGCCTTATCAAACAAGACGGCTCGATCTGGGTTTCGTGGTACAAGAAGGCGGCCAAACTCCCGACCGAGATCACCGAAGACACGGTTCGCGAAGCCGCGTTTCCATTAGGGCTTGTCGATATAAAGGTCTGCGCTGTCGACGACAAATGGTCTGGGCTGAAACTGGTGATCCGGAAGGAAAATCGGAGTCGGTAGCCCGCACGTAAGTAAGGACTTTGTCTTGCAAAACAGGCCCTCACTCACGCGCGGGCTACTGACACGAGGGGAAAATCGTATATAATACGGTGCACTAACAACGAACGGAGGAGTTTCTTGTCATGCCGACGATCGACCCATTTGTCGATGCTTATATCGATAAATCAAAGGATTTTGCCAAGCCCGTTCTGAATCACATCCGGGCTCTGGTTCACGAGGCATGCCCGGATGTCGTCGAGACCAAAAAGTGGAGCTTTCCGCATTTTGATTACAAGGGAATGCTGTGTTCAATGGCATCTTTCAAGGAGCATTGTGCCTTCGGCTTTTGGAAACAATCGCTGCTTGAGGCCAACGCTTTTCCGACAGAGAAAACGGCGATGGGCAGCTTTGGCCGGATAGCCTCGATCGTCGATCTACCGGACGACATGACGATGAAAAAGCTGATCGCCGCGGCAATGAAGCTCAACGACGACGGCATCAAGGTCGTAAAGGTGAAGCCCGCCGGCGAGCGGAAAGAGTTAGTTGTCCCCGACGTCCTGCTTGAGGAGTTGGCTAAAAACGAAGCGGCCGCCGTTACGTTCAACAATTTTCCCTATTCGAAGAAAAAGGACTACGTTGAGTGGATAACCGAGGCGAAAAGCGACGCTACCAAGGAAAAACGGCTCAAAACGGCGATCGAGTGGCTGACGGAAGGAAAGGCTCGAAATTGGAAATACGAAAACTGTTAAGGAGACAAATATGATAGGAGTTAATCCATATATCGCATTTAAGGGAAACTGTCAGGAAGCTATCGATTTTTACACGAACGCACTCGACGCCCAGCTACTGTTCAGTCAAAAATGGGGCGAGACGCCGCACTCGGCGCCGGGAATGGAAGACAAGATAATGCACGCAACGCTAAAGGTGGGTGGATCGAGCCTGATGATGTGTGACATGCCGGATTCGGAGGTGACGACCGGCGGAAATATTTCGCTCGCAATCGGGCTGAACGACGTCGGCAAGGCACGGGAGATGTTTGACAAGATGTCCGATGGCGGCAATGTGACGATGCCGCTCGACAAGACTTTTTGGGCCGAAGCGTTTGGCATGTTGACCGATAAATTTGGCAACAATTGGATGTTCAATTGCGAAAATCCCCAGAGCGACCACGCACAGGCAACAGGTTAAGAGCCCTCTGAAAAAGAGGAAAAAATCGCGTAACTCACGATCACTACTTCACTTATTAACTTTTTAACTTTGAAAATATATGTCAGAACCAATACTAGTCGCGAAAAAAGACGCGAACGAATTTTTCTTACTTCCGCAGATGTCCAATCGGCACGGTGTTATAACCGGTGCGACCGGAACGGGTAAGACCGTAACTCTGCAGCGGCTTGCCGAGGGCTTTAGCCAACGCGGCGTTCCGGTCTTTATGGCCGACATTAAGGGCGATCTGACCGGCGTCACGCAGATCGGCGGCGGCAATCCAAAGGTTGACGCCCGCAACGAGCTGCTCGGGATCACGCCGACATTCGAGCAATTCCCCGCGACTGTGTGGGATGTTTTCGGAAAGCAGGGCCACCCTCTAAGGGCGACGGTCTCGGAAATGGGGCCGCTGCTCATCTCCCGCCTTCTGCAGCTCAACGACACCCAGGAAGGCGTTCTGTCAATAGCTTTCAAGGTCGCGGACGACAACGGGCTGCTCATTCTGGATCTCAAGGATCTCCAGGCCTTGATCCAATACGTAGGCGAAAATGCCGCCACATTTACAACGCAGTATGGCAACGTTTCGACCGCGTCGATAGGTGCGATCCAGCGGGGGCTGCTGCAGATCGACGAGCAGGGCGGCGATAATTTTTTTGGCGAACCGGCCGTCAAGCTCGACGATTTCATGCAGTCTATCGGCGGCAAGGGTGTCCTTAACCTTCTCGCAGCCGACCAATTGATCAACGCGCCAAAGCTGTATTCGACGTTCCTCTTGTGGCTGCTCTCGGAACTGTTCGAAGTTCTGCCCGAAGCCGGCGACCTCGATAAGCCAAAGCTTGTGTTCTTTTTTGACGAAGCTCACCTGCTATTCTCCGACGCTCCACCGGCACTCATTGACAAGGTCGAACAGGTCGTCCGCCTGATCCGATCCAAGGGCGTCGGCGTTTATTTTGTAACCCAAAATCCGGCCGACATTCCTGAAAAGGTGCTCGCCCAGCTTGGCAACCGCGTCCAGCACGCTCTGCGGGCGTACACACCGCAGGAGCAAAAGGGAGTCAAGGCCGCGGCAACCTCATTCAGGACAAATCCAGATCTCGACACTGAAAAGGTCATCACTGAACTCGGGGTCGGTGAAGTGCTTATCTCAACGCTTGATGAAAAAGGCATACCGACGATCGTCGATCGTGCATTTGTTGTGCCGCCGGTTGGACACATCGGCCCGATCACGCCAGAACAACGTGCGGCTTTGATGGCCAATTCCATTGTCGCCGGTGTTTATGAGACGGCTATCGACCGCGAGTCGGCTTACGAAAAACTAAAGGTGGAGTCCGACACCAGAGCGGCCCAGCAGCAACAGGTGGCAGAGGCGGCCGCGGTCGAAAAAGAGACGGAAGCGGCAGCCAAGGCGGAGCGGGCCGCGGCCCGCGCTCCTGACACGATCTGGGAGTCGATCGGGAAAAGTGCGGTCCGATCCGCAACGAGCAGCATTGGGCGCCAGATCGGCAGCAAGCTTGTCCGCGGCGTTCTGGGCGGTTTGCTCGGTGGGAAAAAGAGCTGGTTTTAAAGAAGTCTATGGCCAGAGACTGGAGCACATTTACCCGCCGAATTACGGTAAACGGTCCGGTAAGTGATGTCTACGAAGCGTGGGCCGTCCCGTCTCAGATCGAACGTTGGTTTCTCCGTTCTGCTGAGTATGTCGCATTTGACGGCAAGGCGCGAGCCCGTAACGACGAGGTCGAAACGGGCGACTCATATCTCTGGCGTTGGCACGGCTATCTCGACGATGTCAGCGAAAGCGGCCGTGTGGTTGAAGCAAACGGCAATGACCGGTTTGTTTTTACATTTACATCCGACTGCAACGTCGCCGTGGACATACGCGAAGAAGGCGGCGAGACGGTCGTCGAGTTGACCCAAAGCAACATTCCCGAAGACAAAGACCGCGGTATTTTCATCGACTGCGGTTACGGTTGGGCATTTTATCTCGGGAACCTGAAGTCCGTTCTTGAGGGCGGTGTCGACTTGCGAAATAAGAATACGGCGATCAAAAATGTCATAAATTCGTGAGGTGTGCCAATGGCTGAAAAAGAAACGCTGCTGCTGGTTGGAACTGCAAAAGGCCTGTTTATTCTGAGGAGTCAGGCCGCATCCGGCAAATGGTCTATCGACGGCCCACATTTCGCTGGATTAGCGGTCTATTCGGCGTTTTTCGACCAACGAAAAGGCCGCAATGAATTGTGGGCAGGCCCCGTAAGCTGGCATTTTGGCGCCGAGCTCGTCAAGAGCACCGACCTAGGCAAAACGTGGGACATGCCTGAAAAACGCCGGATCAAGATGCCCGCAAATACCAAAACTTCGCTCGAAAATATCTGGCAGATCTCACCTGGAGCAAGCGACGACTCGCTATACGTCGGCACGGCCCCCGGCGGTTTGTTCGAGTCGCATGATCGCGGTGAGACATGGAAACTAAACAGCGGTCTCTGGAAACATCCACACCGCAAGAAATGGAATCCGGGCTTTGGCGGCCTGTGTCTGCACACCATTGTCACCGACAAAAAGAACCCGAACGACATCAAGATCGCGGTTTCCTCCGCCGGTGTCTATCAGACCTCGGACGGCGGCGAAACGTGGAAGGCAACTAATGAAGGCGTCAAAGCTTATTTTCTGCCAAACCAGTATCCCGAATTCGGCCAATGCGTTCATAAGATCGAACGACACCCACGCAAGCGAAACACCTTTTTTCTCCAAAATCATCATGGCGTTTACCGCAGCCGCGATGGCGCTGAGACTTGGCAAGAGATCGAAAATGGACTGCCGTCAAATTTTGGTTTCGGGCTAACGGTGACGGACAACGGCTCCGTATTTATCGTTCCGCTTGAGGCCGACGCCAAGCGTTTCACCTGCGACGGCAAGCTCCGCGTCTATCGCAGCAACGACGAAGGCAAATCCTGGCAGCCGCTAACCAAAGGCCTCCCGCAAAAAAATGCCTACGAGGTAATTCTCCGCGACGCGGTCGCCTCAACGGGAAATGAGGTATATTTCGGGACAAAGAACGGCAAGCTATTCGGCTCGCCGGACAACGGCGACTCCTGGAAACTGATCGAAGGCTCATTGCCCGAGATCTGCTGTGTTAAGGCGTATTTTGTTGCTTAATTCTTCTCTGCGACTTTGCGTCTCTGCGGGAGCGGATTTTCCCGCAAAGTCGCAGAGACGCAGAGTTAGGAAAGGAAGGTTATATGGCTGTGACAGTACATCTCAGCGGCTACCTAAAACCGTTCTCCGGCGGCGAGACCGAGATCGCTCTCGCGGGCGACTTCGCAACCGTCGGCGATGTCCTCGATTCCCTTTGGCTGCGGCACCGAGCACTCCGTGACCGAGTCCTAAATGAAACCGGCGATATTCGTCAGCACGTCAACATTTTTGTCGGAAATGACGATTTGAAACGCCGCCGTGGGCTCGAAACCCCGTTCAAATCCGGTGAAATCCATATCTTCAACGCGATCAGTGGAGGCTGAATCTCATCGTCGTCCGATGTTGGTTCCAAAGAAAAGGTCGCGTCGTGTTAACATTTTTCAAACAGTGCTCACGTCTGAGTTCGACAGGTACGACCGCGATGAAACGCTGCCCCACATGCAAACGCGACTACTTCGACGACAGCTTGCTTTACTGCCTGGACGACGGCTCGCATCTGCTCGAAGGGCCTGGCCAGCTACCTAGCGCCATCCCATCCGAGCTACCCACAAAAAATATCGCTGGTCCGCTCGACGAGCCTCCAACGGCCGTATTTAGAGTTCCGCTGGACAAACAATCAGAAACGCCACATCGGCAGGGCCTTCACGGAAGATGGTTAGTCGCTGCCGCCGCTATCGTCCTTCTTCTCGCGGCATCTGCTTTTTACCTTTACCGGCGGAGCAGCATCGTCCGAAGGGAGATAACTTCTATCGCGGTTCTGCCCCTTGCGAATCTCTCGGGCGACCCTGAACAGCAATACTTTGCTGACGGAGTCACCGAGGCTGTCATCGGGAACCTTTCCCAGATCCGATCGATTAAGGTCATTTCACGGACGTCGGTGATGAAGTACAAGAACGCCGGAAAGACTATTCCCGAGATCGCGGCGGAACTCGGTGTCGACGGTATCGTCGAGGGTTCGGTTCAACGATCGGGCGAACGGATCCGCGTGACTGCCCAACTTATCGATGTTGCAAGCGACTCACCTATCTGGTCAAACGGTTTTGAGCGTCAAATGTCGGATATTCTCAGACTCGAGAGTGAGATAGCGCAGGAGGTCGCCGGAGAAATACGAGCCCAACTTACCCCGGCCGAACAGCAGCGGCTCGGAAACTCAAAATCGATCGACCCGCGCTCTGCGGAAGCTGCAATGCTGGGTATACATTTTTTCAACATGTGGACGGCCGAGAGCGAGCAAAAAGCGATCGAGCAGTTTCAAAAGGCGGTTGAGATCGCGCCCGACTATGCCGACGCATGGGCTGGGCTTGCAGACTCTTGGACAGCGAGCGCAATGAATGGAAATATGCGGATGTCCGAAGCTCAGCGACCGACTAAGAATGCCACCGACAGAGCCCTCGCGATCGAGCCTGACAATTCGGCCGCTAATGTGTCTATGTGCTTTGTCAAGAATAATTATGATTTTGATTGGGTGGAAGGCGAACGATTCTGCCGTCGCGGAATAAATCTCGATCCGAATAATTCAAAGGCGCATTTTGCCTATGCGTTTATGCTCGCCCGTCTCGAAAGATGGGATGACATGAAAGCCCAAGTTGAAGAAGCGATGCGTGTTGATCCGGCGCAGCCGTGGTGGCCCGCCGTTTATGCGGACTGGCTTATCCAAGCCCATAGATACGATGATGCTTCAAAAATGCTGAATCGAGCACTAGAAATAGACCCGAACTGGGAAATGACCAATTATGGCCGGATGAATCTCTCCATAGCACTCGGAAAATATGACGAAGCCCTAAAACTCGCTCGCAGTTCGGGAGCTCAAGCAAGAATTTATGCCGCAATGGGCGACCGGCCCAAGGCGCTCAACTTATTGAAGAACACTCCGGACGATCAATATACTGCAGCCCGCGTTTATGCCGCATTGGGCGATAACAATAAAGCGTTCGAAATCTTAAATAAGAGCCTCGATGATGGCGATGGGTTTATGGGGCCCGCCGCGTCGTACACGGAGTTCGACAAACTTCATTCCGACCCCCGCTGGAAAGACATATTGCGGAGAATGAACCGCTAACTTTTTTAAAACGAGGGTGGCTTTCGCGCACTGCTTACTGCTTCGCTAACCTGACCAGAATTCTCGACCTTGCCGACCTACCGTTCATCTTGCCTGCGATATGCCCACGTTCCACGTCAAACCACACCGCTTTCTAAAAGTGTCAGCGTCGCTTTTTCCGCATCCATTTCAGCCTCGATACCGAGCGCCAACGTAAATTGATCACGGATGTGGCCGAATGAAAGGCCGTAGATCACCGGGATGCCGAGGCTTCCGAGATTATCTTTTACAACGTCGACCACAGTTTGCGACTTATCGTCTGCGGCGTCGCATCCCTCAAAAATACCGAGGGCGATACCGGCCAGTTCCCGCAAATTCACACTCTGCTTTAGCTGCGTAAACATACGGTCGATGCGGTACGGCTTTTCGCCAACGTCTTCCGCAAAAAGGATCTTGCCTTTCGTGTTTCGAAGAGCGAAGGGAGTTCCGGCAAGAGCTGTTAGCAGCGAGAGATTGCCGCCTATCAGCCGTCCGCGGGCGGTTCCTTTGATAATGACCTGCGTCTTGTAGAGCAGCGTGCCTTTGGCGACATTGTCAGGTGACAATTCGATCTTTTCCGGCACGACCGGTTCCATCAGCGCATTGATGACGTGTTTTTTCGGATAATCCGAATAGGTCGACGAAGCGACCGGGCCGTGAAAAGTGACTAAGCCCGTATTTTGATGGATGCCGAGATGCAGGGCCGTGATGTCGGAATAACCGATAAATACCTTCGGGTTCTTTTTGATCAATGCGTAGTCGATCTGCGGCAGTATCCGTGACAATCCATAACCGCCGCGTACGCACCATACCGCATCGATCGACTTGTCGCTAAATGCCCAATGTATGTCTTCGACCCGCTGAGCGTCAGTTCCCGCAAGGAACCCATTGATCGCGGTCGCATATTTTCCGAGCTTGGTCTTAAAGCCGAGATCAGCCATGTTTTGAACGGCCTTTTCGAATTGCTTAGCGTCGGCGCCACTCGAGGGCGCGATTATCGCCACCGTGTCTCCCGGTTTCAGGCGCTTGGGTTTGATCAGTTTAGCGTTATTTGCGGCGCGACCCAGTGCCGTCTTCCCTAGCAGCGGAAGCAAGGCCAATCCTTTTAACATATCCCGTCTTTCCATAGTATTCCCCCGTCGAAACGGACGCTTGCGGCGGCCAAAAGCATGCAGCATCGTAACCCACCCTCGCAATTCCCGCAATGCAAAATGTTAACATCTAGCAAGATAAATTAGATGAAAATACTTCTTACCGGTGCAAATGGATATATCGGCAAACGCCTTTTGCCGCAACTACTGGAGGCTGGGCACACGGTCGTATGCTGCGTCCGTGATGCTGACCGCTTTCCGAAGGGCGGATTGTACGACCATCCTCAGATAACGGCCGTCGAGATCGATTTCTTGAATGTCGATCTCTCGACCGCCGGAATCGAAGATATAGACGCAGCGTACTATCTTATACATTCGATGGCTGACACATCGGCGAGTTTCGAAAAGCTCGAGCGGGCGTCTGCCGAAAATTTTGTCAAATTGATAGATGCTACCGCCGCCCGTCAAATAATCTACCTCGGCGGCATCATTAACGAAGTCAAACTATCGAAACATCTCGCATCTCGTAAACGGGTCGACGAGATACTCCGCACGAGCCGCATTCCCGTAACTTCGGTAAAGGCAGGGATCATTGTCGGATCGGGCAGTTCGTCATTTGAAATAATGCGCGACCTCGTCGAAAAGTTGCCGGTGATGATCGCACCTAAATGGCTGAACACACGCACGCAGCCTATCGCGATACGCAATGTCGTCGAATGCATGACCGGCGTCCTGCTACGGAAGGAAACCTTTGGCGAGTCCTATGATATTGGCGGTCCCGATGTGATGACGTACAAGCAGATGCTGCTCGAATTCGCTGAGGTCCGCGGACTCAGGCGTTATATCCTCACCGTTCCGGTCATGAGCCCGCGCATCTCGTCGTATTGGCTCTATTTCGTGACGAGCACCTCGTTCAAACTGGCCGTCAATCTCGTTAAAAGTATGAAGGTCGAGGTCGTCGCCGCTGACGACCGGCTAATAGCGATGCTCGGCATCAAGCCGCTTACATATCGCGAGGCGGTCAAACTCGCGTTTCAAAAGATCGGGCAAAACAGCGTTATCTCGAGCTGGAAGGATTCGCTCGCGTCGAGCTACAAAGACAATTCACTGTTCGAGCATATCGACGTGCCCGTCAATGGCTGCTATTTCGATAAAAAGGAAATGTCGATCAGCGGTGACGTAGACCAGGTTGTTGACAATATCTGGTCGATCGGAGGCCAGCGGGGATGGTATTACGGCAATTGGCTATGGGCGATTCGAGGTCTGATGGATAAGATGGCTGGCGGCGTCGGCCTCAGACGCGGACGCACCAACGCCAATACGATCAATGCAGGCGACACGCTTGATTTTTGGCGTGTACTGGTCGCTGACAGGGCCGGACGGCGATTGCTGCTCTACGCAGAAATGAAACTTCCCGGCGAGGCGTGGCTGGAGTTCCTGATCGGCGACGAAGACGGCAAAAGTGTTTTGAAACAGACAGCGACATTTCGCCCTGTGGGATTATTAGGCAGGCTCTACTGGTATTCGGTATTGCCACTCCACTATTTTGTTTTCGGCGGCATGGCCGCGAACCTGATCAGTTATAAGGGTGCGAATACTGTTAGTAAAGCAGATAAGGCTCTCTCGCCGCCTTGAATTCCGCGATTCCCGTGCTCCATGCGGAGGCTATCGCCTCTAAGGGTGTCGAGCTCTCGATCTGTTTGCGGATCGTATTCGTGCCGCAAACGACGTCCATCGGATTCTTATCGAAAACGTATTCATAGGCATTTTGCCGCCATTGGAATTGGCCCGGGTACATGTCGTAAATCGTTTTGACCATCGCTATCCCGACAATCACGGGAGTAAAAACCTCGCGGTCGGTTACATGGATCTGTACCCCGCCACATGTCTCACCGGCGAACTCGCAAAATGTCGGCCGGAAGAACGCCGCGCGGAATTTGACGCCCGCAAAGTCGAATTTATCGAGTTCGGCAGCCCATGCATGAGGGTCGATGAACGGTGCTCCATTCAGAAAAAATGGAAGCGTCGTACCGCGACCCTCGCTTAGCTCGGTGCCCTCAACATGCACCGTTGCGGGAAAAACGACGCAAGTATCGACGTCGGGAATATTCGGGCTCGGTAATACCCACGGCAAACCGGTCTCGTCGCCCCACATTTCGCGGCTCCAACCATCCATCTTGACGACATCGAGGTCGCAGCCGATACCGAAATGCTCGTTGAACATTTTGGCCAGCTCGCCGATCGTCATACCGTGGCGCGTCGGAAGTTCGAACTGGCCGACAAAGGATTTAAACTCGTGTTCCGTAATGTTTCCCTCGACGCCCAAACCTCCTATTGGATTTGGGCGGTCGCAGACGACAACCTTTTTGCCAAATTTCTTAGCGGCTCGCATACAATTCGCCATCGTGTAGACGAACGTGTAGATGCGGCAGCCTACGTCCTGTAGATCGACGACGATCACATCGAGATCCGCTAGCATCCCCTCGGTCGGTTCGCGGACCTCGCTATAGAGCGAATACACCATTATGCCGGTCCGCGGATCGCGGACGTGCGGCGTCTCGATCATGTTGTACTGGACGTCACCGCGGATGCCGTGCTGCGGGCCGAAGAGAGTCGTCAGTTGAAATTCGTCGCGAGCGCCAAAAACATCAGCGGCATGGACAAAGGTATCGGGCATTACCGACGCTTGGTTGCAGACGAGACCAACACGTTGGCCCGCGATCTGACCGATTTCTTCGTTTAAGAGGCGGTCGATGCCGAGCCTGGTTCTAGCCATATTAGTAAAAATGCGAAGACCCGCTCGTCAGCATGGGCGACGATGCCACGTTATGTGCACCGCCCCTGCTTACGCGCGGGCCTCCTCAAGGACCTGATTCTATTTTGCGTCGACAACCGCGGCGTCCGGGGCGTTCTTTTTCACAGAAGCGATACCGTTTTCCATCGATGATTTCGATTTGTACATTTCGCTCTTTCCGATCGGTTCGCCATTTCCTGCCTTCAAAACAAAGTACGGGGAGCCGTCCTTAGCTGTCTTGCGCTCGAAACGGGAATCGTTTGCCGAATTTTTCCTCACCGATTCTATCCCCTTGGTAGCCGCTGAGCGTGCTTCATACGCTTCGCTTGTCAGAATAATTTGTCCGTTGCTAGCTTTAAGATTAAAACGAAATTTACCGGTCTTGCCGGATTTGATCTCAAATTTACCTGCCATTTATTTTCTCCTGTAAAACAAGATTCTTAGTAACAAAAAGTCGGTAGCGATAAAAATATCGCACAGACCTGAGATTACATCAACCTCCCTATTCAAGAAAATCATGCGGCATTTCGCGCGGCTCCAGGTTGTTGCGGGTTATAACTCTCGCACAGCCGTTCCATCGCAGGATCGCATCGTCGTTTCCAACGGGCCGCATCGACTCCGCAGTTTCGAAGCAATCCATCGCCTGCCTAAACATCTCGTAGCTTCCGATCCCGTTTTTTGCGAGCGTTGCCTTGGCTCGCCGTTCATACATAATGCCGGTGTAGTATGTCCGCTCGTAGTCGCCACGGATGCGTGTGAGGTATTCCGTGATGCGCGCGTCGCCGATAGCGTAATCTTTGCCAAAACGGTCACTCATCGCGAGGACGATGTTTATGATCGCTTCCTGATTGTCGGGTTCGATGTCGAGTATATCCAGATAAATACTTTCTGCGGCACCCGGCTCATTGAGCAGGCGATAACGATTGGCCTTTTCCAAGGCCGCGGATATCGCTTCTGGATGCAGAGGTTTTAGCTCGAACATAAGGCTACTCGTCTGTGTGAGCACTTCCGCCGGACGAAAGCTGGCTCCCGGTTTTAAAGACTTTTTCGTTTCGGAACCAGTTTATCAGTCCCATTATTAGACCAAAAATTGTGGCGTGAAAGAAAAATGTGATCCACGTACGTGATGCACTAAAATACTCGCCAACGCTTTGCCCCTCGTCTCGTAAGAAGAAAAAGCCCACAACCTGCATGACCACCGCAAAGGGGCCGCCCGTGATCAGGACCCCGTCGAAAAACAAAAATCTTGCCAAGCCATTTTTTCGTTTTTCGATCCAGTCGGTGTCCGTATATTTCATTTTTTCCTAAACAACTTCACCAACTTTTTGATCGGATCGTAATGCTCGTCAACAACGCGTTCCTTCAGAGGAATAATAGCATTATCCGTGATCTTAATGCCCTCAGGACAGACTTTTGTACAGCACTTGGTGATATTGCAATAGCCTATTCCGAAAAGGTCCTTTAGGTCCTCGGTGCGATCTTCGGTGTCGAGAGGATGCATCTCAAGCGCCGCAGTATAAACAAGAAAACGTGGGCCGATGAATTCGTCATGTTTGCTGTGGTCACGCAAAACATGGCAAACATCCTGACACAAGAAACACTCGATGCACTTGCGAAATTCCTGTACCCGGTCAATATCTTCCTGCTGCATCCGCCATGTTCCGTCCTCGGCGTCCGGTTTCCGCGGGTTGAATTTCTTGATCCGTTTTTTCACCTCATAGTTCCACGAAACGTCGGTGATCAGGTCCTTGACCGGCGGAAAGGCTCGCATCGGCTCAATGGTAACGGGTTTGTCGAGTGGAATAGTGTCGAGTCGCGTCATACACATCAGCTTTGGCATGCCGTTGATCTCAGCAGAGCAAGATCCGCATTTTCCGGCCTTGCAGTTCCAACGGCAAGCGAGATCGCTCGCCGATTCGGCCTGTATCTGATGCACGGCGTCGAGCACGACCATGCCCTCGGAGACCTCGGTCTCATAATCGACCATCTCCGCCGTATCGCGTCCGCCGCGTCTAATACTGAATGTAGCTTTTGACATAAGAAACTAGCCACAGATGAACACAGATAAGCACGGATAAAGTCGGGTTTCTGCTATCAATGCGTATCGGGGTCCAGTTGTGGTTTCCATTTTCGTATTTCGCGATTCCTAACCCATTTCTTCAATGATGGCCTTTAGGTCTGCCGGCATTTCCGGGATCGGGATCTTCGAGATATGCATTGCTCCGTCAGGAGTCTTTTTGAGCGAATAATTGAATTTCGAAAATTCAGGGTCCTTGTCCGGGTAATCCTCACGAAAATGTCCGCCACGGCTTTCTTTTCTCTCAATTCCCGCCCGCGCGATCGCCTCGGATACCGTAAGCAGATTGTGCAGGTCCAGTGCCGTGTGCCAGCCCGGATTAAAATCGATGTTGCCGGGAACGTATGCTCGTGCGGCCCTGCTTCTCAGCTCATCGATACCATTAAGGGCCTGTATCATTTCATCCTGCGTCCGGACGATGCCTACAAGATCCTGCATCATTTCTTGCAGATCGCTCTGGATCGTGTACGGATTCTCACCACCTTCCCGTTCAAAAGGCTCCAGCATGCGTTTTGTAGTGTGTTCGACGTGAGCCTGATCGACCGTACCGTGAGGATTTTCCCGGGCAAAAACCGCCGCAAACTCACCCGCTCGTTTGCCAAAGACAATGAGGTCCGAGAGCGAATTTCCGCCTAAGCGGTTGGCCCCGTTTATCCCGGCCGCACACTCGCCCGCCGCAAACAGGCCCGGCACGGTCGAGGCCTGAGTGTCACCATCGACCCGGATGCCGCCCATGACGTAGTGCGTTGTCGGGCCGACCTCCATCGGCGTCGTGGTTATGTCGAGATTGGCGAGCTGCTTAAACTGGTGATACATCGACGGCAGCTTTTTCTTGATATGCTCCGGTGCGTTCTGTATTTTCTCTTTGATCCACGAAATGTCGAGAAACACGCCGCCATGCGGCGAACCGCGGCCGGCCTTAACCTCGCGAACGATGCATCGTGCAACGTGGTCGCGGGTCAGGAGTTCCGGTGGACGACGAGCATCTTTGTCGCCGATCACGTATCGCCAGCCTTCTTCTTCGTTGTCAGCGGTCTGATCTTTATAGTTATCGGGGATATCATCGAACATGAACCGCTTGCCTTCACTGTTCTTAAGTATCCCGCCCTCGCCACGAACTCCCTCTGTCACAAGCAGCCCGCGCACGCTCGGCGGCCAGACCATACCGGTCGGATGGAACTGAATAAACTCCATGTCGATCAGCTCGGCTCCCGCGTCATAAGCGAGCGTGTGCCCATCACCCGTGCCTTCCCAGCTGTTGCTCGTGATCTTGTAGGAGCGGCCGATTCCACCGGTCGCCAGCACTACTGCCTTTGCCTTAAAGATCCTGAATCGGCCGTGCTCGCGCTCGTAGGCAAGACATCCGATAACCCGGTCCCCATCCTTCAACAGCGAAACAACAGTGACCTCCATATGGACGTCGATACCCTGATGAATGCCGTGATCCTGTAGCGTTCGGATCAGTTCGAGGCCGGTGCGGTCGCCGACGTGAGCCAGCCGCGGATAGCGATGTCCGCCAAAATTTCGTTGGAGGATCTTGCCGTCTTTCGTTCGGTCAAATACGGCTCCCCACGCCTCCAGTTCGCGAACACGATCCGGAGCCTCTTTCGCGTGAAGCTCGGCCATACGCCAGTTGTTGACATACTGCCCACCGCGCATCGTGTCCGAAAAATGCACACGCCAATTGTCACGGTCGTCGGTATTACCCATAGCCGCCGCCATACCGCCCTCGGCCATTACGGTATGAGCCTTTCCAAGTAGCGACTTGCAGATCAAGCCGACCGACACACCGGCTGCCGACGCCTCAATAGCCGCACGCAGCCCCGCTCCGCCGGCACCGATGACGAGTACGTCATGTTCAAATGTTGGGTAATCAGTCATTTAATACATTCACCACATAGGCATAGAGAACACATAGCTATTTTTTTAGATCGCATAAGGCATACATCCTGATTTCATGATCGACACTTCATTTTATATGCCTATGTGTCCTAATGTGCCTATGTGGTTCAAATTTCCTAGAAAAACCTAAAGTCATGGAAAATATTCATCGAGCACAACCGAACATAAACGTCCGAAAATCCGACAACGAACAAGCTGATCCACGCGAACAGCATGTGCCGTTTGTTCAGTCCGCTTACGCAGGAATATGCTTTTTGTCGGATTGGTTTGTTCGAAAGCACGTCGTAGATACCTCCCACGATATGACGAAGGCTGTGACAGCTGAATGTGTATAGGCCGAGACATACAACGTTTGCGGTCAGGACTATCGTGCCGAGGCCGAGGCCCAAATGCTCCTTGCCGTCGGTACCCATGAACCACAGAGCCTTCCACGCATCGTGTGCAAGAAATATTAGAAAGACCAGGGCAAGATACAGGAAGTACCGGTGAATATTCTGGATGATCAGCGGGAATTTCCGTTCGCCTCGATAATTGTGTCGGGGTTCTCCGACGGCACAAGCGGGCGGATCGGCCCACATTGATTTGTAGTAAGCTCCGCGGTAATAGTAACAGGTGAACCGAAAACCACCCGGTGCCCATAAGATCAATAAAGCCGGAGAAAACGGAAGCCATGAAGGTATCCAGCCCGGCTTCGCGCCAAACCAGGCATGCGGCGAGTTGCCAAAGATCTCAGGCGAATAAAACGGAGAAATGTAATTCCCAAAAGCGTAATGATCACCTTGAAAGGCCGCCCACGTTGAGTACACGACAAACGCGCCCAAGCCTATGAACGTGAGCACCGGAGCAACCCACCATCTATCCTTGCGCATTGTCTGCCCAAATCCGCGCCGCTGAATCGAAACCAGATTAGATGCCATAGGTTGCCCAAATGAGAACCACGCTCATTGTTAATTATTCGAATTGAAAACTGCTAAAGTTTTACGCGAAATCCGCGCTCAAGTCAAGTAAATCAATAGGTTACGGGAAACATTTCACGGCTTGTGGATGTCGTCAACTCATTCGTGGCCGGTACGCTTAAATTAATGCACTTTAGATCGCGACTTATTTGCGTACTTGAGAGGCACCAGCCGAAATCCAAAAGTAGTATCCTTGAACAATATGAACGCCGAGATCCGCTCACTTTTTCCAGCTCTCGAAACCTACGCATATTTGAACAGCGCCGCGGTTTCGCCGATGCCAACTACGGCAATCGAAGCGATCAACCTTCAGCTGCGTGACGTCGCGTCGCATGGGGCACTCCACTATCAGGATTGGATCAATACAAAAGAACGGTCACGCGGTTTGATCGCACAAATGCTAAATGTCCGGGCCGAACAGGTCGCGTTTGTCCGGAACACTTCGGATGGCATTGCGTCGATCGCAAATGGCCTGAGCTGGGGGGCTGACGACAATATCGTCAGTTTTGCAGGTGAGTTCCCCGCAAATTTCTATGCATGGCGGAGGATTCGCGACAAGTTCGGCGTTGATTTGCGACTCTGTCGCGAGATCGATGGACGTGTCGATATTGACGAGCTTTTGTCGATGATCGACGCAAACACGAAGGTCGTTGCCCTGAGTGCCGTGCAGTACGCTTCTGGTTTCAAGGCTGATCTTGAGCGTGTCGGTCGTGCCGCTCGTGCGGTCGATGCGTTGTTCGTTGTAGACATCATCCAGGGTTTTGGCGCGATGCCGTTCGACCTGCCTGCCCAATATGTCGATGCTGCTTGTGGGGCAAGTCATAAATGGCTCTGCGCTCCAGAAGGCTGCGGGATCATCTACCTCTCAGACCGTGCCCGGGAGCGCATCGAACCCACGCTTGTCGGGTGGATAAGTGTCCCAACGCCGTGGGATTTTGCGGATCGCGAACAGTCATTCAAGGACAACGCTCTTGCGTGGGAAAGCGGGACGGGCTGTGCGTCACTTTTCTACGGACTCGAGCAAAGCTTAAAGCTCCTGCACGAAACAGGTGCCGATCGGATCGAGGGCCATCTTACCGAACTGACAAACAGGCTATGTGACGGGCTCGCGGGAAGGGGCTTTGAGATCATAAGTTCACGAACGCCGGGTGAGCGATCCCAGATCGTCTGCGTCAGACATCGTCACGACATTACGTCGAATCAGTTAGCATCGCATCTCGAAGCGGCTAGCGTGATCGTCAGTCCCCGCGGCGACCGCCTGCGGATAGCACCACACTTTTACAACAACGAGTCCGATATTGACCGGCTGCTCGAGGCTCTGCCTTAGGAAAGTCGCACCATCGCAACGGTATTTTCCACCCAGATGATCTGACTCCGGAATCGGGTATTTTGCAGTGTCATAAAGAGCTTTCTGTCCGCGGTGACGAGAGGACAGTCTAGTTCTAAAGCGAGAGCAAGATATGTACAGTCCTCCGTCGTCTGGCCCAACTCGATAGCACGCTCAAGCGCGGGGCCCAACAGCGGCTTGTTAGAATGAAACGTAATACCAACGCGAAACAATGCGTCACTCAGTGCCGCAGCTTCACCAAGCTGCAGATCACCGTTTCGTAATTTCTTCAAAACAATATTTCCAAATTCCGATATCGCTAACTCGGGCGCATTCAATTCGAATTCCGGCCCGAGCAGCATTTCAGCATCCGCGGTATTTTCTTCCGTCAGAAACCATTTGATCGCAACGCTTGCATCGACGACTATATTCATCTGCGTCGATCCTGGCGCAAAAGTTCCAGTGCATCCGTATTTTGGACATTTTTGATAGAACTGCGGATGTTTCGAACGAGGTCCAATATGGATATCCGTTCGTCGCGTTCCGACGCTCGTCGAAGCAACAGGCTCAATTCGGATTGAAGCGAACGACTATGACGCTTCGCCTTCAGCTTCAGGCGCTCCAAAACCAAAATATCCACATCTCGAACCAATACATCAGGCATCGCAAGTTCTCCTCAGATCTACATATGCTATCACGATGCTAGCATATATAAAACGGCTCTTAATTGTAGATTTTCTTTGACGTGATCACTCGCCTAAGAGCCGCACCGGAGCTATATCCGGAGTAAAACCGTCGAGGTTGAGGCGAGTCATCCCTCCGGCGTCAGTAAAGGCTCCCATTGCGGCCCGTCGTCGCTCGCGAAACATGAAGTAGACGCAACCCACTATGAGTCCACCAACGATCGCAATTACGATCCCCATGACGATCACGAGGAGCGTTGATAGAAAAACATCGGCTGTCGTTAAAACAAACGCTCGCTCCGCCGTGATCCGAAACGGGTTCGAACCGAGCCACTGCACGTCTTTCTCGTATTTGACCTGATCAAGCAATGCTGCGGCCGACGCAGCGTCCGCCGAGTCGAAAACAAAAGCATTATAGTTGCCTATCCTACGGAACGCGGTCGTCGAGTCTCCCGACAGGGCCTCCTTTATTTTGGCGTCTGTTTCAACCGATGACTGCGGAGAAGCGTACTCAACGATCAACAATTTGCCGGCCGGATATGACGCCAGGACGGCCTCGGTCCCCGGCGGGAAGTCGATCTGATCCAGAACCGCGCGGTCACCGAGGTTAGCCCGTAGAGTTTGTACATTTGCTGCGAATGTCGTGTTCGCACGCACGGATTCCCAATCGGGCAAATGTTTTATTAGGACGGGTATATGATCGCCTTCCGAATATTCCTGAGTCTGATACTCGGTTTTAGGAGGAGCCTGACCTACCGCGGACGAGATCCAGGCGGTAAACACGAAAATAAATACACCGACCCTTCGAATCCTTTTATCACATTGAATGTTCATCGATCCCCTGACCGCCGGTGCCGAAGCGGATTAACGATTTTAACATTTAAACAAAACGTCAAAAATGCTGTCGCGGCAGTTAATGATTCGGGGTGCACCAGATGGTGTACCAAATGATACGCCACCGCACGTTTTGGTGGCGCATCTGTTTTTAGATGAAACGCGAATTGGATGGTATGCCTGCAAAAAACGAACATTTTATCGACCTGAACGTGTAAACCAGCAATGTTCGTAGGTATACAGTGATTTGGCACGCTACTTGATATGGTTAGTTACGAGGGGGGAAAGATCATGACAACTGAAGTATTGAATTTTCCGGTTTTTCAAAACGATGTTCAGACCGATGGTGGCCCGGCTACAGTCGGAATGTTCGAAACGACAAAGGTCGAGTTAGGTAAGGCTGGGGACCTGCAGCTTACAGCGGCAGCCTCGAAAGGGGATATGGTCGCATTTGAAGAGATCTATACAAGGCATCATCGCCGCGTTTATTCGATCTGCTTACGAATGCTTCAAAACGCATCCGAGGCGGAAGATCTGACGCAGGACGTATTCATCCAACTCTATCGTAAGATAGGCAGTTTCCGCGGTGATTCGGCTTTCACAACGTGGCTGCACCGAATGACGGTCAATCAGGTCTTGATGCACTTTCGCAAACGCACGGTCAAGTTTGAAAAAACCACCGAAGAAGGCGAAACGCCGGACCAGATCGTCACTGGCACCGCTAACCCGGAACGCATGAGGATCGTAGATAAGATCGCTCTTGATAACGCGATCGCTCAACTGCCCGATGGTTATAAGAATGTTTTTGTACTGCACGATGTCGAGGGCTTTGAACACGAAGAGGTCGCCCGAATACTCGGATGTTCGGTCGGCACGTCGAAGTCGCAGCTTCACAAGGCTCGTCTAAAACTGCAGAAGCTTTTGAAAAAGAAAGCAAATCCGAGGCTTGTTGGAATTAATAGTTACTAAAAATTGGCTTAATAATTAACGAAGGCTTCCCTTAAATCGGGAAGCCTTTTTTTTCGGAAATAGTCAATGTCCATCGAGTAGAGCTACCCTCGCGGTGTACGCCTCAAAATTCTTGAACCGGTTTCATCACGCATCCGTTTGGCCCGAAACCACGCCGCCTTTTCAGCCACCCGGCTCCAGCCGGAAACGCTAGGTTGCGACTACAACGATATCGGGGTCGACCTCTTCCTTTATCATGTTTTCGATGGCCATGAGCGTGCCGGTTAGTGAGCTGGGACAGCTGCCGCAGGCTCCTTCGTAGCGGATGGTGAGTTTCTTGTCGGCGAGTTCGACGATCTCGAGCCAGCCGCCGTCTCCGGCAAGGAACGGGCGGATGCGTTCGTCGAGTAGCTCGTTGATCTGATTTAGGACAGGGTCGTCGCTGGCGGCTGCAGCGATCGCTCCGCCCACGGCTGCGGCGGCTCCTTTTGCATTTCCGTTGGTGGCAACAACCGGGTCGGCGGCACGGATCGGGACGGCGAGTTCGGGCAGGAGTTCGTCCCACTCGGCGTCGTCGGTCTTTTCGACCGTGACCATTTTGTCCATGTAGAACACCGACACAACCTCGCCTACGTCGAAGATCGAACGAGCGAAGGCGTCATCACCGGCATCCGCCACCGTTTTGAACGAGTGCGACGTGCCGTAAGAGACGGGCTCCTTGAGGATGAACTTTACCGCGTTGGGATTCGGTGTTTCTTGGATATCTGCGATTTTCGGCATCTGTTCACTCGGTCCGCGTACCTCTCTAAAGTACTAGAATGCTAAATCCTTACATTTTTGTCAACATTAGGTTTAGACCGATACTAGGTAGGCTGGATATTTCTCAATGAACTTTGTGTCCGCCACTTCGTGTACTTTGTGTTTTAAGAAAGTTTCAACACAAAGGGCACAAAGTTGGACACAAAGAAGACACAGAGACAAGTCCTAGAAAATGGGCGGACTAGCGAAGAAGCAAACAAAAAACCGAGCGGCCGCCCTGATTAACAGAGCGGCCGCTCATTCATCTTAATTAAGGGCGCAACCCTAACGTCTACGAAATGTCCTCACGCTCGCATTGCGAACGGATCATTCAGTGATGTGAATGTCCTCGGTCTTGTTGACGCGGCTTGAGAGAAACAATGCGCCGAGACCAAGGCCGACAAGGGCGAAAATTATCGAACCGACGATGTACAATTTGTTGTCGCCGCTATTTGTATACTCGTAAAACAGGAACCCGGCAACCGCAAAGCTGACCAGGGTCAATAGTGCGTTTAGCATATTTTTTTCTTAGACCTCCGCAGACAAAAATGATAACGACTTTCTAAGTTGCTCCGACCGTGCCGGGGCCAACTTTCATATAGATCCGGCCGACGAGCAAACTCCCCCTAAAATCTATCAAACGGCTACTTCTGGAAATTAGTTTCATCTTAAACCCACTTGTTCAATAAAGGCAAGCGTTTTCGGAAATACTTTTCCTGTAGCAACATGCGAAAAATCGCATCCATTTAGCCGTTCAACTTCGAAATGACCGTTCGCGGTATTCCCTGGTAATCGTCCATTATCTCGACACTCTTCCAAAGATCATGGTCGAACATATGTAAGACGCTCGCCGATTGCCCAAAGCCGAACTCGATCATGAGTATTCCACCGGCAGACAGGCGTTCGGGGGCACCGCTAACGATGCGGCGAATTATGCCGAGGCCGTCGGTTCCATCCGTAAGAGCAGCATGCGGTTCAAAGTCGCGGACTTCGGGTTGGAGGCCGGCGATATCGTCGGCCGGTACATATGGAGGATTGGAGAGGATCGCGTCGAACCGCTCGTCGGATAGGCCGTCGTAGAGGTCCGAGAGGCCGAGTTCGAGCCGTGGGGCGACGCCATGCTTTTCTGAATTTCTGCGAGCGCTCTCGATCGTGATGTCCGAGATATCGACGCCGATCGCTGTTGCCGATGGCAGGTTCTTTAAGACAGAAACCGATATACAGCCGGAACCGACGCCGATCTCGATAAAATGGGCGCTTTCAAGGCGGCCTAAGATCTCGATAGCTTTTTCGACAAGGAGCTCGGTCTCAGGACGCGGGATAAGGACGCCGGGACCGACTTCGAATTCGAGTCCGTAAAATTCGCGTGAGCCAACGATGTAGTGGTAAGGTTCGCGGCCCACGCGGCGGATCAGAATGGCTGCAAATCGACGAGCTTCGTCATCAGAAAGTTCGTGCTCGGGATGAGCGACGAGGAACGTACGGTCGCGACCGAGGGCGAATGCAAGTAAACCTCCAGCCTCGCGTCGCGACTCAGGTATGCCGCTTTTGTCGATCGCGTCCGCAGCCAGCCTTAAGGTCTCGGTGACGTTCATCGGGCTCCGTCGCCCCGGAAAACGGCCGGCAGCGTTAGGAAGATGATCTTGATGTCGAGGAACAACGACCAGTTTTCTATGTAAAACAGGTCGACCCTCACCATTTCGGCGAAGGTCAGCCGATTGCGGCCTGAAACCTGCCAGAGACCGGTGATCCCGGGTTTCATGTCAAGGCGTTTTCGGTGCCAGGCGTCGTATTCCTCGACTTCGTAAGGGATCGGCGGCCGAGGGCCGACGATACTCATTTCACTTTTAAAAACATTGAGGATCTGCGGCAGTTCGTCAATACTCGTACGGCGGAGAAAACGTCCAAAACGCGTAATGCGATGGTCATCCTTAACCTTTCCGAAAACAGGTTCGTTGTCCTTGCCGACATTCGCCGCCTCGTCGCCCTCGATATTTTTACGATAAGCCTTACGGTGAATATTTTCGTCGGCACCGTCAAACATTGTGCGAAACTTGTAACAAAGAAAGATGCGGCCGTCCATGCCGACGCGTTCCTGTTTGAACAGGACCGGCCCCGGCGAGTCCAACTTGATCCAGATCGCCGCGACCACCCAGACCGGAAACGTAAGAACCGACGCCGTGAAGGCAAGCAAGAGATCGGAGAAACGTTTGAGGAAGCGCTGGGCGTCGCCGAGCGGTTCGCGAAACAGACGGACCATCGGGAGGACTCCTATCTGTTCGACGCTGGTTTTTTGCGGCAGGACGTTAAAAAGGCTTGGGGCGAACCGAAATTCAACCCGCTGACGGCGTCCGAGCTGCATCATTGCTTCGAACAGCAAATCGCTCTCGATGCTGTTGTCGGTGATGATCACCTCTTTGATATCGAAGGTACGAATAATTTCCGCAAGGTCTTGCAGCTTGCCAAGGACCGGGACCGTTGCGCCATTTTCCAATTGTGGGGTTGTCTCGGCCGCTTCGTCGTCCGAACGCACCACGCCGATGACCCGATAGCCGAGATAGCTTCGCTGGGTCAGTTCGCGTATGGTCAGTTCAACCTCCGCATTGCTGCCGAGGACAAGCGTCGGAATGAGGTTGATGCCGCGTTCGCGAAACCGCGTCTGAGCATAACGCAGCAAGACGTGAAAAAAAGTAAAGGCGGCGAGCGAAAAGGCGAAATCGAAAACGAAAACGCCGCGAGAATACGAGAACTCGCGAAACGAAAAGCCCCCGCGAAACAGGAACGCCCATGCGACCGTCAGGAGCGAGCTGACGAGAACAGCCTTGAATATCCTGATGGCCTCTTGCGTATACGAAAATGCTCCATAAAACCGGTAACTCCGTTGATACGCAAGCATTGCAAGACGCATCGGGACGACAAACAGCAAAACGCCCACGTAGGGAACAAACTGA
Organism: Pyrinomonadales bacterium; assembly: GCA_038245555.1. Taxonomy (GTDB): domain Bacteria; phylum Acidobacteriota; class Blastocatellia; order Pyrinomonadales; family Pyrinomonadaceae; genus OLB17. The sequence continues at coordinate 28,192 of JBBRSH010000027.1, forward strand.
TTCGACCAATCCAACGCCGTGCTCGAAAATACCGACGAACCTTGGCGCAGCTTAAATGCCGCGACAAAAGAAAGGGCTGCGAGAACGCCGTCGATGATAAATACACCGACGACGATGGCCGGCATCAACCACGCGGGTACGCGATTTTGCGGTATTGCCCGTTCGACGGTTAGCGGTATTGAAGGATCGGTGGTCACGTTATCTTGGCTAAACTATAATATTCAAAACCGCATCAGCCAAAACACGGATGTCCGTTAACCTCAATATTTGTCGAGCCGCGGAGGCCGTGCGAGGCCTAGATCTTCGGTTTCCAGCGATAAATTTGGGTTGTAATACGGATCATTTTTGAAGATCTCCGGGCAGCGTAGCGTTAGTTGCTCGAGCTCGTTGATCGCTTCAGGTGCCGGTTTTCCGGTTTGAACGAACTCCGCCCATGGAGTCCAAACATTGCGATAGCCGTTTTGCAATAGTCTGTAACAGAGGTCGATGTCTCCGTAAGTATGGTAGAACAGGTCGGACGCAAATCCGCCTACGCTCTCAAAAACTGACCGTCGAATCATCAAGCCGCTCGCGGAAACGGCTGAAACGTTCTGAATCACCGCCAGCCGGTACGAATGGCCAAGGCGATTCGCTGGAAGGTTGTGATGTATTCGACCAATGCCGCCACCGCGAAATCCGATGACGAAGCCGGCAAATTTTATTGTTTTATCAGGATAAAGTAATTTGCCACCGACGGCCCCTACTTCGGGTTGGATCGCGAGTCCGATCATCTCGGTAAGGAAATCACGGGACGCTCGAACCGTGGTGTCGTTCAAAAATAATAATACCGAACCGGTCGCCGCCGCTGCTCCCGCGTTCATGTCCGCGAAAATGCCGTGACCCGTCCGTTGGACGAGCTTTGTATTTGCACCCAAATCATAATTCTGGGAGTCGGTCACCACGACGATCTCATGCGGAAAATCGCCAAGATCGTGTGCGAGCATTTGGCAAACGGCCTCAAGATTGGAACTTACATCGACATTGATTACGCTCACCACGGGCGGAGGGTTGGGCAGTTCGTACTTTATCCGATGAGTCTCGCTTATTCCTCGTTCCGCTGTTCCCTTGGTCCCTTTATTCTGAAGATGTTCAGTTATTGCCCGACGTGCCCGGTCGTGGGCATATGACTTTTCTTCGGAATCAAGGGCGACGGAACCAGGCACGGCTCGCCAATGGTAAAGGATCCGCGGTATGTGACGTATGGTTTCAGCGGAAACCTTTTCGATCGCCCGGAGTGCCAGATCGTAGTCCTGGCTGCCATCGAATTCCGTTCGAAAACCGCATGCCTTGATCAACCCGGTCCGATAGACGATCAGGTGCGTGAACAGGTTGAACGAATTCATCAGATCAGGGGCCCAATCCGACTTAAAGGTAGGGGCAAATCGGCGGCCGTCGGGGCTGATCTTGTCTTCGTCGCTATAGATTATTTCGACTTCCTGGAACTCGTTTATCTCCTTTGCGACAAAATAAAGTGCTAGCGGGGTAAGCAGATCATCGTGATCCATCAGGGCGGTGAATTCACCGGTAACGATCTCCAAGGCGGAATTTGAAGCCGCGGAGATGTTTCCGTTTTGCTCACGGTAAATTACATTTATTCGACTGTCTTTTTTCGCGAATTCATCGAGGATCTCCCGGATGTGCGGTTTGGTAGAGTGGTCGTCGGCGATGCACAATTCCCAGTTCGTGTAGATCTGATCACGCACGGAATCGATCGCCAGCTTCAGCCATTTGGCATCGACGTTGTAAACCGGCATCAGGACCGAGATCAGCGGTTGATGTCGAAATTCGCCGATCTTTGCTTTTACGAGAAGGATCTCGTCGTCCGTGAGCCGTTCGTATCGATCTATCCATTCAGGGTAGTCCCGATCTAATTGAAGGTTCGCCTTTCGGGCGGCCGCCTTTCCGAATACGCCCGCCAATCCGTCTTCACGGAAAACCCGCAACGCTTTTTTAAGGAGATGACGCATCACTTGCGTTTTGAGATCAGCGAAAAGAGATCTTCGTAGGCCGTTGTCACCTTTCCCCAATCATAGTTTTGGCGGACGTGTTCGCGAGCCTTTTCACGATATGAATCGACAACGGCCTTGTCCGCAACCACCGATCTCAGGGCCTCGGCGAGAGTGTCGACGTCCTCGTAGGTGATGCCGGCGTTCCCAATGACCTCGCGGTTTTCGATGGTCGACAAGGTCAACACGCAATTGCCGTAGCCCATCGATTCGATCAACGCGGGGTGCGTGCCGCCGACCTCGGTGGCGTGGACGTAAACATACGCATTTTGCTGCAAAGCCTTGTAGCCCTCGCCAAAGACAAATCCGGTAAAGATAATTCGCGGATCATCGCCCGCGAGTTGTTTTAGCTTTGCCTTGTAGTCGGTCGCATACGGGGCATCGCCGACGATAACCAATTTCAGATCGGTCTCGACTTTCCGGAATGCTTCGATGACCATTGCCGCGTTGTTTTCAGGTTCGAGACGCGAAACGTAGAGGATGTATTTCTCCGGTTCCAAACCGTGGACCGAGATCGCAGCCTGATCGAAACGCCGTTCGATCTCAGCTCCGTAGGCGATCATCGTCGAATCGACGTGGTATTCATTGGCGTAATAATCCTGAATTGCAGCCGCATCGGTGACGACGCGAGTCGCAAACCACACGGATGCACGTTCGCCGAGACGATAATAAAGCCGGCCGAGCCAGTTCCATTTCTTTCGTTTTCTTTCGAGGCCGTCGACGTTGATGGCGACCGGTGTTCCAGTCCATGTGAGGATCGGGATAAAAATTGAATTTGCCGCGTTGCAGATGAGGACCGCGTCGTAACCCTTCCTCATGGCGCTGAATGACGAGAGAAACGTGTGAACGACCGTATCAAGATATTTATGCCGGATGGTCGGCAAAACCTTAAGAGTGACACCGCGATATTCGCCCAGTTCCCGGCTCACATATTGGGAACGGCAATACACGGTAACGTCGTGCCCATTGGCCACGAGCCGGGTCGAAAGCTCCTCGGCAAATGTCTCGAAACCGCCATAGTTTGCCGGAATTCCTCTTGTTCCAAGTATCGCGAGTTTCATTTCTTACCCAAACACCTTTTCGAAAACATCGAGCGTTTGGCGAGCGGTGGCGGTCCACGAAAATTGCATTGCTCTCTCCAGCCCTTTCCGTACCATTTCTTCGCGAAACTTATTATCCGTCAACACTTTTTCAATGGCATCCGCGATCGCCCCCACATCAAAGGGGTCGACCAAAATTCCGGCATCGCCGACAACTTCCGGCAAACTGGTCCGATCACCCGTGATCACCGCGGTCCCGCACTGCATCGCTTCGAGCGGCGGCAGGCCAAATCCCTCAAAAAAAGATGGATAGACAAAACACTTTGCGGCTGAATAAAGTCCGGGCAGGTCTTCGTCGGGTACGAAACCGGTAAATCGGATCTTTTCTTTTAGGCCATGCGTTTCGATCTCACGAAGGGTTTCTTCGAAGAGCCATGCCATCTTTCCGGCGAGGATCAGCGGCGGCAGATCGTCGCGTTTTGTCGACAACTGTGAATAAGCACTGATCAGGCGAGCCAGATTCTTACGCGGCTGGATCGAGCCGACGCCGAGGATGTAGTCTCCTTCGATATCGTATTTTTTTCGAATGCGGTCCAGTTCGCCGGTGTCCGTAACAGGCTTAAGAAAAGCCGAAGCTGCCAGCGGGATCATCGTCACCTTTTCAGGCGGCAAACCGTAAGTTTTGATCAGATCCTGTCGGGAATATTCCGACGGTGCGACCACGTGATCGGCCATCCTTGCTGTCCGCGGGATCGTGAGCCTCATTTGGAAGCGGCTTCGCCATTTGTATGTCTCCGGGAGATGCTCATACGAAATATCGTGAATTGACGTGACAAGTTTGCATGGAGCGAATGGCGGCCCTGAATATTGGACAAACAGAATGTCCACCGGCCGCAAACGCAGCTCGGCGGTCAGTGTGATCGGGATACGGATGAGCGGTGAATGGGGCAATGTACGTCTGACTGAAAAATTTGGCCAGCGTCCGGTGTACCTCTCAACTGCCTCCGGCCGCGTAACATACAGCGTGTACTGGTTGACCGTATCGATCTCTGCCAGGGCCTCGATCAGGCCGGTTATGTATGTTACGTTCCCAGCAAGCTGGGTCCCCACGGAATGGGCGTCTATGGCGATATGCATCCGTCTATGTTTTGACCGTTCCGTATTCCTTGATGTTCTTTTGGCCGATCGAACGCTTTCGTCGGAGCAATAAACTTGACGGTACCAAAATTCGGATCAATGCCCGAAATAATACTGCCGCCGATGAGGCACCGCGAAGATTACCAAAAAGTAGGGATCGCGCTTTTGATTTGTTTCCGGCCCGGTCAAACTCACCTGCGAAAAAGAATCGCGTTTGAGTGTTGATCGCCTGAAGTTTTTCCGGCTTCCAATTCAGAGCTTCCCCGACGCGCGCCTGCGCGGCGATGACCTCCGTCAGCATAAAGTCGAGGTCCCGACTCGTATTCTGGCCGTGTCGTCTCCATGCAGCTAGAACTCGGGGGTCATATGCGAAGTCACCGTCCTCGGCTAGCTGTAAATACAGCTCATAATCCTCGAGCTTGGAGCTTTCATTCCACCCGCGTTTTTCTAACGCCGAACGTCGATAGAAAACGGTCGAGCTGATCGGTGCAGTTCCAAGATAAAGCATAGGCCGCGGATCACCGTCCGGAAAAGCGAAGTTTTTCCAATCGGCCGACGATTCAAATATCTGATCCTCATCGTCGATCAAATACCCGTTGCCGTAACCGAGGACGGCGTTAGGCCGGGACTCCAGGAGCTCGAACCGTGAGGCCAAAAATTCGGGCAGCCATAGGTCATCCGAACCAAGATAGGCAAAATATTCACCGCTCGTCCGGCGGAGGCCCTCATTTAAGGTCGAGCAGAGCCCCTTGTTTGGATTTACAATTAATTCCGAGGGAAACGGGCAATCGAGGAGGACGTTCTCGATTATCTTAGGCGAGCCGTCCGTCGATCCATCGTCGATCACCAGCAATTCCGCCGGACGAACCGTTTGATCAATGATCGATCGGACGCACCGCTCGACAAAACGAGCGTGATTGAACGATGGAACCAGGACCGAAATCCGCTTTGTATTGTCCAATGACATCTCCGGTCCGCTGTAAACTCGATGTTATTCTGCCGTGACCCCTGTCAAAATGCAAATCTTTCGAAAAACGACGCGTTGCCGATCACCTTTGCCCTTTTGAGCAAAACGCCGGATAATAACGAGTTACTGGGATGTTATCGCAATGAAATTTTTTTCGGATATTAAGCTGTTGTTACTGGGCGTCTGGCTAGGATCCGCATGCTTTTTTATTGCGGTTGCCCAGACTGTATTTGCGGTTCTGCCAACACGCGAGCTGGCGGGGTTGGTCGTTAATAGAACGCTGGCGGTGTTGAACTTTTCCGGCCTCGGCATCGCGGGACTCCTGATCGTCATGTCGCTGATCGGTTCCGGCCGGGCGAATAAGCTGCTGCTGTGGATTGAACGACTGTTGCTGTTTCTGGTTGCTGCGGCCTGTGCCGTAGGTCAGTTTGTGATCGGATTTTGGCTGGTTTCTATAAAAGCTCAAATGGGGCGCCCGATCGACGAGGTCGCGGCGGACGATCCGTTGAGGCTCCAATTTGACACTCTGCACATGTACTCGGAGTGGGTGCTTTTGATCAGCATGGCGGCCGCATTGATAACGTTTTTTATTATTGCCAATCGAAAATTTAGCTCCGCAAAGAGTGGTTCGACCGATGTCTACGATTTCTCTAAGGATTTCAAGGTTTGATATTTATGGAATTGATCGAAAATGAATCTGGGTTCTCCAGCAGGTTTTCAAGATGGAACGGCGACGAATCGCTTAAAGGGTATCCGTTTGTTGAGAATCGCCATGCAATGTTAACGCCGGTCCGGCGAGCCTTGCCGATGCTCAATCTGGGGCTTGTCTCATCGGCTGGTGGTTATATTGACGGCACCGATCCGTTCGACCTCAAGTCGAAAGCGGGCGATCTGAGTTATCGTGAAATTCCCGTCGAGGTCGATGCCGAGGACATGCGGTACGCGGCAAAGGGTTATGATCCAGCTTCGGTGCTGGCCGACCGGAATTGCCAGGTTCCCATTGACCGGCTCATGGAATACCAGGAAAATGTCGTTATTGGCCAGTTGAACGGAGTTTGGTGGAGCGTCAGCAGCTACATCCCGGATGCCAAGCAGGTTGCCGAAGACCTTGGCCCCAAGATCGCCGAGCGAATGCATCGCTATGATGTAAAAGCCGCTCTTTTCATACCGGCGTCACGCTTGTGCCATCAGACGCTCGGAATCGTTGCTCGTGCGGTCGAGGCAAGCGGGATACCGACAATGACCATTTCCGTCGATCCGGCTCTGACCGACAAGGTCCGGCCACCGCGGACGGCATACTATAATGGCGAATTTGGAGCCGTGGCCGGAAAGCCAAATTTTCGTGAATATCAGTTGCGCGTTCTAGATGAAGCGATCCGTTGGCTCGAAACGTTCGATCAGCCGGGATCGCGAAAACTGGCCGTCGATCTCGAATCCCAGGTCGAGGCCGCTCGCGGTGAGCGTTAAAAAAGTCACAAACACAAGGTAAAAGGTAAAATAAGACTCTGCATCTTATTGTGCCTTTTACCTTTTCCCTTTGCTTTGGTTAGCCCACTTGCCAATGCTTTATCGCCTCGATGGGCCAGAGGAGCATCACGATATTTATCAAAAGGCTGTCGCGGATCCAAACGATAAGTAGAGCCTCGGTCGCCAGGAAGAAAACCAGCGAACGCCAGAAACGTAGTTTTCGGGCCAGAATAAATCCACCGGTGCAACAAAGAATGTCGGCGATCGAGTTAATGATGGAATCGCCAAAATAGCTGAGCGAGATCGTCTCCGCACGATAGCGTTCGATGATATATGTAGAATTTTCAGCCAATTCCCACGAGCACGCGACAGTAAATGAGATAAATAGCCGCCAGCCAAGCGGCACACGCCTAAAGATCAGAGTAATCAACCAAAACTCCAAAACCCCGTGAAGAATATGCGTAAACGAGTAAGGGTCGAGAAGATGCTGTGAATTGTGCGCCGTCCAAATGTCGGACGACCACGGAGAAAGGTCCCCCACCACGCACCACCAAACCCGGCCCTCATATTTCAAGGTGATGACGGAGACGAAGAGGAGTACCGCCATTGCCGCGAACGCGGCGGGATTTTGTCTTAATTCTGCAAAGATCGAATTCGGGGCGGCTCTGCTTTCAGACATATCAAGGAATTGTCGGCTCCGCGACGAAAATTATCAAGTGGCGGGACGGCTGGATCTATGCCTTCTGTTCGATATATTTGACCATTGTCACCCGCGTGCCGTCGTCCGACTGCTCGACCTTGACGTCGTCCATTAATCCTTTCAAAAGCCTGAAACCCCAACCACGCCGGCCCTCTTCAGGCGTTACCTCCTGAACCGTTTTGTCGAGCAGGCGTATTCCGCGGTTCGCCACCGTTATCGTTATCTTTTCTTCATCCACGGCAAATTTTTGATAGATTCGGCGATCGGGGCTGAGTGAATGCTCGGTCGCATTGATACAAGCCTCGACCAGTGCGGTTTTGATCTGGTTTATCGTCTTCGAAGGAAAATTGTGACGTTTGGCGATGTCCTCGACCGCGTGGGCGGCGATCATCTCGGTGTCGTCGCCCATCGGCACGACGATCTCGTATTCGTCGACGGGCGATGACGGATCCGCTGCAAGTTCATTGCCCGTAAGGGATCGCAGCAGGATCTCGATCTGCTTTCGGCTCGACCCGACTGCTCCGCGATCATTAAGAATTTTCAAAGATTCGTCAGAGAATCCCTCTGGTGCGACGAGCCACAATTTGTAATTCCCAAATCCGCAATTTATCGCAACCATTTCGAGCCGGTCACACCAAAATTCGGTCAGTTCCGCGTTGGCCTCTAGTTTAGAGTCGATCTCGGCGGCGATCCAGACGATCCTTTCGCGATAGTCAGCCTCTTCAAAACCGAGTGCGATCGTTGAACGTTCGTCCTCGATCAATTCGCCGATCTTTGAGTAAAACGCGGACGTGTGTGCGGTATAGACGATTTGGGGAAGAGTTAACTTCTCTGCGGATTCGGCCATTGCCGACTCCATCGCAGGCTGGGGCAGGCCCTTGAGATCCGCCTTGAATTTGGCATAGTCGATCGCGCCAGCCGCGATCTCCTGGCAGTCAAACGACCCAAGCAGTGATCGGAGGCCCAACGCAGAATTGCGACGGTATAGGCGAGCTAAAAGCCGCGGAGCCCGACCGAGGTATTCGGTCATGGCCTCGCCCACGACCAGCGCTCGGGAATCTCCAGTATTCTCAAGCTGCGACGATCCACGAAGATAGTCCGATAGGACAATATTAGCGACTTCCGAGAACACCTTTCCGGAACTTACGCTGATGATCTCATGGACGTGCAGCAAGCCGATCGTCTCGCGAAACGCGATACCGCCGACGCCCAAATGTTTTCGCCAGTATGAGAGAGGCAGCTTGCCGCCGTCGGCGTCGAGGCCAGTAACGAGTAGTTTTACGGCTGCCGCACGCGAACATTCCGGTACGATCTGATCTAGCAATGCATCGATCGATCTGCTGATCCGTCCCCCAAATATCTCATCAGTGTAAACGGCCTCAACCGATCTAAAATTCTCGAAGTTTGTTTGCCGCTCGGCCGCCGTTGCGAATAATGAATTCATGTGCGCCGGATATCCCCCGAGTTGGACGGCGATCAGATCACGGGTCTGCTCGGTCAGGCCGACGCCAAAACGCGAGCCGAGCGAATCAACTAATTTGCCGGCAGATTCGAATCCCAGCGGTTCGAGACTCATCGTTTCAACGGGCAACGCCCCGAACAGGAAACGACGCGCGCCAGCGAACACAAATGCGATATCGGCTCGCGAATAAATGTCTTTCAGTTCGCTAAATAATTCGTCGCCGCCGGTCATCAATGCACAGCTCTCGACATCGTCGATCATTACAAAAAAGCGTACGCCGTGCGTCGCTGCCCTGAGCGGTGCACTAAGCAGGCTGCGAATATACGAACGCTGATCCTCGTCGTCGTCCGAACGGGCAGACCTGATCAGCGGGTCGATCCAATGATCATCGGCCGCGGCCGACATCTCCAGCAGCTCATCAAGATCGGGAGAAGAGTCGATTATCGAAGGGTCGTTCAAACGAAACGCGATGGTTTGCGTTAATAGATCGTGCAGAAAACGCTGCGCAGCCTCGCGCGGCCCGTAATCGGTCGAGCGGATCGCAAAATAAAACGGTATGACGTCTCCATGTTCGTGAAAGATCGCGTCGTAAGTTTGTCGAACCAACTCAGACGAACCGGAACCGGGGGCGGCGATCAATGCGAGACCCGCAGGCGTTGCGCGAGTCGCATGGGCTGTCAGGCGGGCAAGCGATATTTCGCGGCCAACGAGATCCGCGGCTGCGATCGTCCCTAGAATTTTTCGATCAATGGTCGTGTTCATCGGGTTCGCATCTCAGTTTTCGTCGATCTCATCGTAGATCCGGACCGTATTTCGGCCGGAGTGTTTGGCAGCATAGAGAGCTTTATCGGCGGCCTTGACCAAGCCATCTGTCGTACAAAGCTCACTCGAACAACTTGCCACGCCAATGCTAACGGTGACTTGCCGGCAGGGAAACGCCGCCGCCGCCACCTTGGAGCGAAGTCGCTCGGCAATGGCGGTTGACTCGTCGTTCGTCGTCTGCGGAAGGAGAATGGCAAATTCCTCGCCGCCAACACGGGCCGCGATATCAGCACCGCGTAAGGTGTCTTTCAAAATATGAGCGACTATTTTCAGTGCCTCGTCGCCCGCCGGATGGCCAAATTCATCGTTGTATGACTTGAAATGGTCGACATCGATCGACACATAACTCATCGGATAACCATGCCGATTCGATCGTTTGACCTCTTCCACCAAGCGTTCCTCGATATACCGCCGGTTGAGCAGCCCGGTCAGGGCATCGGTCACGGAGAGCTGTTCAAATTCACCTGCCTTTTCTTTGAGCAGGGCACGATCGATCGCTACGGCGATCTGCGGAGCGATCTCCTGTAGAAGGGTAAGGTCCGTCCGGTCGAACGCTCCACCGTTCGCCTTGTCGGTAAAATTGATAACCCCAATATTGCGTCCGCCAAGGGCAACAGGAGCGCTCAGAAAGGAAGATGTTTTGTATGCCCGTTCGGGCGGAAATGGCGGCAGGCCTGTTTTTTCGACCTCGGCAACCACGACCGGCTTTCCACGTTCAAATATTATCTTTGCAACACGTCGGCCGGGTTCCGCCTCGCTGCTGATATCGCCCCTGATCCCGACGGCCGCTTTGATCTCGAGACTGTTATTTGCTTCGTTCAGCACAAGCAGCGAACCGCGCTCCGCCTGCATCAACTCCGCCGCGATGCTTGTAACGTTTGTCCAAAAATCATCCGAGTCCACATATTTGAGGCCGTCGCTAAATTTACGCACCGCTAGCGACAGCATATTGCGGCGAGAAACCTCGCTTCGAAGCCGCAGTATCTCAAGTTGCGGGCCGACCGAATGGCAAAGACGGGATATTTGGCGTTGGACCTGCTCATCGCCGATCGGATCAAGCACGGCGAGAGCCGAGGGTATCTCGCTGCCGACCGGAACCGGAAAGAGGCTCATCGTACGTGCGTCGGCGCGGTCGTGCCCGGAACGTTCGGTAAGTTGTATCGGTGTCTCGTGCCGGATCGAGTCCGCGAGGCGTTGATCATCGGCGGCGATGGCGAGCCGAACGCGCGGCTTTTTTGGAGAGCCGAGACTAGCTACGGTTACCAGATTGTCTTCCTGACGTTCCAGCCAGACGAGCGATTCGAGGTGAAAGTGATTGGCGAGAAATTCGAGAAGCGCGTCACACGCCGAAATATAGTCCTTATTGAGTATCGAGCTGAAAAATGAACGCCACGCCCCAACGTCGGTAGTTAGTCTTTTTGGTTCTGCTGGCCCGAGAGATGTTCCTGACGCCTTGCGGTTGATCTGCTCCGCTAACCGGGCGATCTCGGCCGCCATCTCGATGGGACCTTTCTCGGCAGGTCGTTCCGCCGGTTCTTCTCCGGTGGGCGGTTCTGAAGTTGTTATATCTGTCGCTTCCGCATCATCTACCGGCAGATCAGCTCGCTCGGAACCTTCGGGAACCTCCGGTTCAGCGATCTGATCATCAGCCAGCTCCTCACTCTCTGGATTGTCCGGTTCCGCAATTGGCATCTCACCTGGTTCAGCACTTTCCGCAATCGCCGCTTCAACCGGTACCGCCAATTTGCGGAGCTCGCCGAGAGTTCTCTCAAGAACGTCTTTCGAACCCGTTAGCAGGATGTTTTCAAAGAACTCCGATGGCGAATATTGCTGCCAATCGCCAGAAATGGCACGTTCGGTAGCCTTGCGATAGTTGTCGGCGCGAACGAACGTGCGGCCCACGATTACCGCGACCGACTGCCCGTCGACCTCCATTTCGTCCGCGCTGCATTCCAGACCTGCATGACAGGTGTACGACACCTCGCCGCCTGCTTCGATGATCTCTTCAAGAGCGGTGCCGCAAAAAGCGGCGCAGGCGCCGACCATCCTGCCGTCGGGATTTAATTTACGACAAATGGAATTATTATTTGAGACGGAAATTTCAATACCCCGTCGAGCCACCGCGGCAACCGCGACGCCATTGGCGTCCGCGACCCGGTCAACGGCCTCTTTCTCCGGAATTTCCAGCTTTACGCTCATCTTTGTCGAGTAGAATACTGCCTTTCGTCTTCGCCGCATTTACGATCGACTGATGTCGAGCAGAGAAGTCTGTATCCGCTAAAACGGCTAATCGGGTCGCGTTTTCATGAAACGGAACATTTCAGGCCGCACGAATTTTTATCATTTCATAGGAACCGCCTAATTCAAATTCCTGTCTCCAATGTGTGATAGCGGACATTAGGGTGGTCTATAAGACGCTATTGTCGCCATATGGCAGTTTCAAAACGTCGAATCAGCCCCGGAACCGTTATCACATAAAAATTGCAATACATTGGAGGTAAGAAGTGGAAAATAATCTGGACTCAACAAATACAAAGACCGTAACTAACGATGACGTGATCTCTACTCTCAATGGTCTAATTCAGACCTGTAAAGACGGACAAGAGGGTTTCAAACAGGCTTCAGAAGGAGTCGAACGCTCCGACCTGAAAACGGTGTTCTACGAGTTTTCTCAGCAGCGGGCCCAATTTTCAGGGATTCTCGAGGGACTTGTCCGTTCGCTTGGCGGCGAACCTGAAACATCGGGAAGTTTTTCCGGTGCGGTTCATCGCGGCTGGATGGATATCAAAACCGCCGTCCTCGGAAAAGACGAAGAAGCAATACTTAACGAATGTGAACGCGGTGAAGACTACGCCAAGGATGCGTATGCCGGTGCCGTA
>JBBRSH010000028.1:0-40623 GCA_038245555.1 Pyrinomonadales bacterium
CGAGGAACAGGGCGGAAGTGGATCGCAGGCTTATATAAAAGAGGAAGACGCCAATGTTAAAGATCACTTTGCCGCGATCGAGGCGGATCTCGGTGCCTCTCATCCGCTCGGATTCTATTTCGCAGGGAAACCGGAGGCCCTGCCGTATTTCGCCCCGATATCCAATGTGCTAAATGTTCAGGGTGCGGGTCAATCACAACTGCAGAATGGGGTCGGATCGGATGTTGGACCGCTGACGCTGCGAGGCGTTCCGTCGTTTGCACCGTGGTTTGATCAGCGATCCTATTTCCTCTATCACCACACTGCCGCCGATACTTTTGACAAGGTCGATCCGAAAGAGATCGCTGATGTAAGTTCGGTCGTTGCCGTGCTGGCATTTGGGTTGGCAAACCTTCAGCAGCCGCTGCCGCGATAGGCTTCGGCTTGTATGTCGCCCGTAATTGGTCGATAATAAATGATATGTTAAATAGACCGCCGCCTTATTTTCCGCAAAGCCAACTCTCACCACCCGATGAGAAGCGTTACCTGAAATTTAAATTTATGGTCGGCGTCGCCATCGTTCTTCTTTTGGCTCTTTTGGCCGGAGCAGGCGTTCTAGTTTATTATCTCGTACGCTGGCTCTTTTGAAATAAACGATTATCGAGAGCAAATAAAAGCACGGGCATTATCGGCCCGTGCTTTTGTGTGGTAGATGCGTTAGCGACTTATCGATTGGAGGGTGATTTCGCTCTTGAGGCATTGACGTTTGCCTTTGCACTGTCCATGGCAAGTTGCTTTGCCTGTGGCAAGAGATCGATTGCCTTCAGCAGTTGATCGTCGTAGTCGTTGAAGACCTGATTCGAAGTCTGCGAACCAAACGCCGCAGTTACTAATTCAGTTCTCAATATCCGTTCGACAAATTCACGTTCGTGGTCGATCGAAGCCGGAGTGAATTTGTATTTTTCAACCGCATACTTCTTAAACGCCTCAAATAACGGAGCGGTGACAGGAAAATCTGTCTTTTTCAGGTCGTAGTCGAATGTGATCGGTTTTTCGATCTTGTACGTTCCAAAGCCCGCCACCTTGCCGGTCACCACGTCCATCGCGAATGCAAATACTGGATTCGTGAGTTTTACCTGGAATCGTCCGCGCTCGGCCGGAATGGTTTGGGGTTTTATCGCAACGTCGGGGTTTATTCCCCCACCGCTGAAAACGGCACGGCCTGTATCGGTCTTGCTTTGCGGACCTGTCGGTTTGGGGTCTTCGGCCTTTTCATCCCTAAAGCTGCCACCCTCAGTGTAGTAGTTATAAAGATCCCCATTTGAGTAGTCTCGTTGGATCAACCTGCCAGATGGAGTCTCGTATTTTGCGATCGTAAGCAAGAGCATTGAACCGTATTCGAGCTGGAAAGGATTTTGCACCAGTCCTTTGCCGAAGGTGTTTTCGCCGACTATCAAAGCCCTGTCATGATCCTGCATTGCTCCGGCGAGGATCTCGGACGCCGATGCGGTATTACGGTTGACCAGAATAACTACGGGAGATCTGTCAGGGGCTGGATTTTCCGCACGGTACGGAAAGTTGGCCCCGTCAATACGGCCCTTCTGCGTAAATACCGTCTGGCCGTCATTGAGAAATGTGTTTGCTACGTTATAGGCCTCGCGAACCAGTCCGCCACCGTTGTTTCTCAGGTCGATTACGACTTGGGTCATCCCCTGTGCCTTGAGGGCGCGCATTGCTGCAGCGAATTCCTTAAAGGTGGTTTGATTAAACCCGCCATTCATATTGAGATAGCCGACACCGGGGCGGATCATATAAGCTTCGCTGATCGAGGGCTGTGAAACTGCATCACGGACGATCTCAACGGTTTCCCGTTTGCCGGTGCCCAACCGCTCTACGACGATCTTGGCAGGTGTCCCGCGTGGGCCGCGAAGAAAGGTGCGTACCTCGGAGAAAGGTTTTCCAAGCATCGAGGTGCCATTGACCTCGACAATCTTGTCGCCATACCGAAGTCCTGCTAAATTTGCGGGAGCCCCGTCAAAAGTCGCCTTAATATAGGTGGCAATGACCTTTCCGCTTTCGTCTGAAAGATCTCCGATCGTGGCCCCTATGCCGTAATAACGGGAGCTCTGGTCCGTCCTAAACTGCTCAAACTCCTTAGCATCGAAATAATTCGAGTGCGGGTCGAGCGTGTGAAGCATCGAATCGATCGACGTCTTAAAAAGATCGTTATAATTTATAGACTTGGCGCCGGCGTAATTGGTTTGGATCACCGACAAGGCTTCAGAAATATCCTTTTCAATATCAACTACCCGGACGGCCTTTTTAGGCTGAGTAGCAGCAGCTCCAGCGTCAAGCTGGCGCCCTTTATCTGCGTTGGCTGTCGATGATACCTGGCCAAAGGCGGACGAAACAAGTATGACTAAGACTAAGATCGAGAGGAAAGCGTTAAATCGTTGCTTCACTTATAAATAACCCCCAAAATAGACATTGCGATTACGGACTGTTGCCTCAAGAGAGAATAACACCCATTTGAGTAAAAAGCGACCGAATTAGTTGCCCCAAAATAGTCCTAATAATTCAAACACACGATGAAAATACTTGTTGCTTTGCCGAAGTGTGGTTATAGGTTAAAATCACATTTTCCATTCGCAGCCTTCCGTAGAAGCCTACTGCGATAGTGGGTAGAGCTTCTTAACCCCTAAAGAGCATAACTCTTAAGGGTCTCATTCTTAGTAAATGCCCAAACTGCTCGAAGTCGAAGGTCTCCGAACACACTTTCCTACCCGGTCCGGCGTTGTCCGGTCGGTGGATGGCGTAAGCTTTGAGATCGACGAGGGCGAGCTATTGGGATTGGTGGGAGAGTCGGGCTGCGGAAAGTCGATCACAGCTCTATCGATCATGCGACTGATCGCTCCACCAGGGAAGATCGTTGGAGGCTCGATCAAATTTAAGGGTGAGGAGCTAACAACCGCCACCGAGGACCGACTACGGGAGATCCGCGGTAATGATATCGGGATGATCTTTCAGGACCCAATGACGTCGCTCAATCCGGTCTATACAGTTGGAGAGCAGATCGCGGAGGCACTGCGGCTTCATCGGAAACTCGACCGGAAAGCGGCATGGGTAGCAGCTATCGACGCGATGAACGAGGTCTCGATTCCTGCATCTGAACGCCGAGCGTTCGATTATCCTCACCAACTTTCGGGTGGTATGCGTCAGCGGGTAATGATCGCAATGGCTCTTGCGTGTAACCCGGAGCTACTAATTGCCGACGAACCGACGACCGCTCTCGACGTAACGATCCAGGCACAGATCCTCGAACTCCT
Source organism: Pyrinomonadales bacterium (assembly GCA_038245555.1). Taxonomy (GTDB): domain Bacteria; phylum Acidobacteriota; class Blastocatellia; order Pyrinomonadales; family Pyrinomonadaceae; genus OLB17. The sequence goes on from JBBRSH010000028.1 coordinate 3,306, forward strand.
TGATGGGCTGCGGCAATCGCGCAAGCTTGCCGTTCTGCTTATCACACACGATCTTGGGGTCGTTGCCGAAGTCGCCGACCGAGTTTGTGTGATGTATACGGGTAAAATTGTTGAGGAGTCAGGAGTTGATGAACTATTTGCGAATCCAAAACATCCGTATACGCAAGGCCTTCTCAAGTCGGTGCCGAAACTTACGGAGATAGGAGAGACAAAGGCCGACCGTCTGCAAACGATCGATGGTACAGTCCCGAGTCCGACGAACTTGCCGTTTGGGTGCCATTTTGCTCCGCGCTGCTCTTATCGAATGGATATCTGCGTCGAGGCCGAGATACCGCTGACCGAACTCGCCAGTGGGGTGAAAGTGCGCTGCGTCTTATTCGATGAAAAAGAGAAATTTAGAATCGCACGGGAAAAGACACTGGCTACCGAGGCCTATTAACCTCTTTAACGTTTATGGCTGAATCCAAGGTCAAAACTGGACAGAAGGCGCTTTTGCAAGTTCGCAACCTTGTAAAGCACTTTCCCGTCGAAGACAGCGATGACGTTGTTCAGGCCGTTGATAACATCTCGTTCGAAATAATTGAGGGCGAAACGTTAGGCCTCGTGGGCGAATCAGGATGCGGCAAATCGACTGTAGGCCGGTGCGTTCTGCGGCTTCACGAGCCAACGAGCGGGGAAGTTATCTTCGAGGGCGAAAACATCATCGGATTGCCAAATACCAAAATGCAGGAGTTGCGGCGTGAGATGCAGATCATCTTCCAGGACCCCTATGCGAGTTTGAATCCTCGATTGAGTATTCGATCGATCATCTCTGAACCGCTCAAGATCCATCGCATCGGGAGCAAATCCGAGCAAAGCGAACGTGTTGCAGATCTACTTCAAAAGGTCGGTCTTGACCCCAAATATGCTGACCGCTATCCGCACGAATTCTCCGGGGGACAACGGCAACGCATCGGAATTGCCCGGGCTCTCGCACTAAACCCAAAATTAATTATTTGCGACGAGCCGGTTTCTGCTCTTGACGTCTCGGTCCAGGCCCAGGTTGTCAACTTGCTTCAGGATCTGCAGGAGCAGTTCGGGTTGACCTATCTCTTTATTTCGCATGGTTTAGCAGTCGTCGAACATCTTTCCGATCGCGTTGCGGTAATGTATTTGGGAAAGATAGTCGAGATTTGCAGCTCTGAGGAACTATACGAGATGCCGCTCCACCCCTATACGAAAGCACTACTATCAGCCATCCCGATCCCGGACCCTACGGAGAAGCGTGAACGGATCGTGCTTCGCGGTGATGTACCGACGCCGATAAACCCGCCATCCGGTTGCCGATTTCGTACCCGTTGTCCGATCGCGATCGAAGATTGTGCTAGAGTCGTTCCGGAACTTCGGGAGGTTAAGCCCGGGCATTTTGCTGCGTGCATTCGTATCGATGGCTATGAAGCCTCAAGGTCGAATAATGAAACAATCGCCGAAATCGTAGCGTAACCTGTCTTGTAATTCTTAGATCAATTTCTGTGAGGAATTTATGAATCGTTTAGCTGGAATTATCGTTGCAGCGGCTGGTCTCATTATCGCTGTACTTAGCATTTTGAAGGTCGTTCACGGGGTAACTGGAACGGGCGTTTCGCTTATTGTTTTTGGCGGGCTCATCATCGGTTTGAGCTTTATTGACAAGCCGGAGGACGATGGAACGCCGCGAATGTCAACGGGCTCGACGCTTGGAAATATGTTCATCTCGACGGGAGAGGTTTTTAAGAATCTTCGTCGTCATCCACGATGGCTTGTCGCTCTGCTGATCATGTCAGCGCTTTCTGCGACTTACAGTAACCTTTTTATGAATCGGCTCGGACCCGACCGCGTAGCTAATTACGCCATCGACAAAACTCTCGAAATGGGCTTCATCGCAAATAACGAGCAGGCCAAGAAAGGAATCGAAGATGGCCGTCCTCAGGCTCTCGCGGATGCAAAGAGCCCGGTAGTCCGAGCCGGCCAAGCAGTGACCAGCTTCGCGGTGTCGTTTATTGGATACACGATACTTGCCCTCATCTTTTTCCTCTTTGCAATGGCTATGGGTGGAAAGATTAATTTCTTCCAGGCCATTTCAATTGCGGTCTATGCAGGGTTTCCCGTGGCGGTGGTCAGATTCATCCTAAATACTGTCGTTCTGTACCTGAAAGATCCAACTGATATTCATCCGATCATCGGGCAGCAGTCATTGATCCAGGATAGTCTGAATTTTCTGGTCATACCCGCCGATCATCCTGTTATCTATGCGTTTTTGGGTGCGCTGAGCTTGCTGTCATTCTATTGGCTGTTTCTGGTGGCGACCGGCCTCAAAAACGCTGGCGAGCGGATCACCGGAACTGTGGCTTGGACGACTACACTCTCGGTTTATGGAGTGTTGATCCTTCTCGGCGTGATAGCAGCATTCCTGTTCCCGAGCTTTATGAGCTGATCTCAAACTAAAACGGTCTGGAGTCTTAAAGTTTAAGACTCCAGAAGTTCAATAACTCATCTGAACGAGAGGAAATTTCGTTTTGCTACGACAGCAGCCTCTGCCAAAGCCGGCATCAGACCGATCAACGGGATTACCGCCGCCGCACGCCATCGTTGCTATAGAACCTTGTTGTCCAATTTAAGACTAAAAGTCCTCTACCAATTCGGGATTTTTCCTCTTCCAATGGTGGAGATTTCCCGCTACTAAGGCGCATGGACGCTAGCCCAAAATGGTTGTTTTGGAGTCCAGGAACCGTTTTTTATAATCCAAGTGATTTTCTACTCGTATCTAAGAGATTCGATCGGGTCGAGCCGCGCGGCCTTCCAGGCTGGGAAGAGCCCGAAAACGACACCAATTCCAACACTGGCAACAAATCCGGCGATCGGTGCCCAGAGGGGAACATAGGATGGCATGAACATTTTGACCAGAAAGGTCAGAGCCCAGCCGATGAGCAGTCCGACGACACCGCCAAAACCGGTGAGGGTCGCGGCTTCGATCAGGAACTGGAGCAGGATATCGCTTTGTTTGGCTCCGACGGCCTTTCGGATGCCTATCTCTCGCGTCCGTTCGGTGACCGATACGAGCATGATATTCATCACGCCTATACCTCCTATCATCAGGCCGACGGACGAGATGACGATCATAGCCAGTGCGATCATGCTCGTGATCGAGTTGAACTGGTCGATCAAGCTGGCAGCAGTTGCCATTGCGAAATTATCAGGCTTGCCGTACGGTACTTCGCGACGTACGCGTAGGAGATCCTGGACATCGTCCTTTGCCTTTTCAAGTTTGCCTTCTTTCGCTATTGCGAGAATGAAAAGGTCCTCCGCATTTGGTTTTAGCTTCAATGCCGCTCCCAGCGGCATGTAGATGATGTTGGATTGATCGTTGTTGCCGCCGCCGCCGCCGAAGAGCTGCTCCTTTTTTTGTACAAGGCCTATAACCCGGAACTGCTCACCCGAAACGTCCAGAGTCTGGCCTACCGCGCTTTCGTAAGGAAAATAAGCCTCTTTCACCGAGTCGCCGATGACGCAGACGTTTTCCTTTTCATCACTTTCGGTCTGTGAGAACCACCGGCCGTCCAGCAATATTTCGGTGGTCGTTTTTTCGATCTCGGGGAACGTACCCTTGAGGGAAACGGACGACGATGTTTTACCGTTTTTTCCGGTGACAAGGATCTTTTGGCCAAAAAAGTTGTTCGAAACGTCGAGAAACGGAACGGCCGTCTCCATTGTCGAAAGGCCCTTTATGGCTATCGCATCGCCAACCGTTAGCGGTTTTCGCATTCGCTCTTCCTGTGAGCGGCGACCCACGTGAAATCCGATATCGAATTTATAAAGAAATATCGAGCTCGTGCCGAATGATTCGACCTGCTTTTCGACAGCTACCTTGATCCCGCTGATAATAGACGAGATCAACATTACCGTGATCACGCCAACAACGACTCCGATTATCGTCAGGAACGAACGCAGCTTGTTGCCGCGGATCGTGTCGTACGCCATCTTGAAATTCTCATAGAACGAACCCGTCAGGATCTGCATAATTCTAGTCCGCCCTCAGTGCCTCGATGGGATCGAGCCTTGCCGCCTTCCATGCAGGAAACAATCCCGCCACAATACCTACCATTGCCGAAACGCCGATCGAAATAACGGCGGCATACCAGGGAATAACTGTTGGCAGCAAAACTCTGGACACAAATATCCCTATTATCTCAGCCAAAATGAGCCCGATCAACCCCCCGATCGCGGACAACGTTGCCGATTCGCAAAGAAACTGTTTTAGAATGTCGTTCTGTCGGGCTCCAAGGCTCTTTCTGATCCCTATCTCCCGAGTACGCTCGGTGACGGCTACCAACATGATGTTCATAATGACGATCGCACCGACAATCAATGCAATGGTCGGCACTGCCAGAATAACGATGAATGTTGTTCCAAAAATACTGTCTTTGAGACCGGAAATGGCGTCAGGCGTTAGTATTCCAAAGTTGTCTTTCTCGCCAAAAGCCAGCTTTCGCTTAATTCGCATAAGCATCCTGACTTCTTCGACGGCGTCCTTAAAAACCTTGTCCGATTTTGCCGACACTTCAAAGTACGGGGCCCGCTGTCTGGTCAAGCCGCCAAAAGCAAGGCCGTAAGTCTTGATCGGCATTTGAACAAAACTGTCCTGCGGTTGGCCGAAAACACTCCCTTTGGCGGTCTGAATGCCGATTATTCTGTAGGGAATACCCCTAATCGTTATCTCTTCGCCGATAGCATCGCCCTGCGGGAACAATTTTGTCGATATGTCCGTTCCCACAAATACTACGCGTGCCGAGTTATCATTCTCGGCGTCCGTAAAGAAACGACCCATAGCAATGTCGGTTTTTTCAATTTGGGCAATAACAGGCTCCGCACCGGATACTGAAATGTCCGCAAGCGAATCCCGTCCATGCTTTATTTCGACGGACCCTCCGCCCGACAAGGCTCCGATCTTGTCGATGAGTTGGGCGTGGTCCTTAATATAGGCGAGCTCATCAAAGGACAGCTCCTTATTTCGACGCTGCGCGGCAGCAATTTTGTCCGTGTCCTTGAAATCGTCGAAGCTAAATCGTCGAACGGTAAAAGAGTTCGAGCCGATTCCGGCGATCTTTTCGTCGACGTATACATTAAATCCCTGAAGAATCGACAAGACCACCATAAAGGCTGTCACGCCGATGATCATTCCAAGCAAAGTGAGAAATGACCTCAGTTTATGAGCCCAGATAGCGGAGAAAGCAAGTATAAGAGTTTCAGAGAAATTCATGCGGTATGAGACCACCAAAGATAAGTCTATGATACGAGGGCTGAAAACTAAAGGTTTCGCACCGCACTTGGGGATTATTCGTAACGTAAAGCGTCGATTGGATCGAGATTGGCGGCCTTCCATGCGGGAAAAACCCCGAAAACTACACCGACGCCTGCCGACGCAAATAATCCGAGCAGTATTGCCCAGAGCGGGATAAAGGCGGGCAGCGGAGAATATGCATTTATTAGGAAACTCAGTATCTCGCCGATCAACACGCCAGCCGCACCGCCGATGGCCGTAAGTATGACAGCTTCGATCAAAAACTGCGCAAGAATACTTGCCCGCGACGCTCCGACCGCCTTTCTGATCCCGATCTCCTTCGTCCTCTCGGTTACTGATACCAGCATAATATTCATAACGCCGATACCGCCGATCATTAGTGCAACGGCTGAAATGGCAGTCAGTACCAGATATGTGGCTCCCGTAAGCTGGTTGTATATGTCGAGTAGGGCATCCTGTGAAGAGATACCGAAGTTGTCTTTCTCGCCATATTTTACTTCGCGTCGCCTTCGCAAAATGTCGCGCGATTCGTCGATCGCCTGCTTGACGTCGGCCCGGGTGCGAGGCCGGATTATGATCGCAAATACCGTCTCCGGCGGTTCGATATGCGGATAGTACTTTTGATTCGTAGTTAGCGGCATGAATGCAATGTTGTCACGCGACTGGCCAAAAAACGACCCGAGGATGCTCATCACGCCGACCACGCGAAACGGATTGCCGTCGATCTTGATCTCGGCACCGACAGGATCCTCATCAAGCTTAAAAAGAGCTTTCACGACGTCCTGACCTAGCACGACGACATTAGAGCGTTCCTTGATGTCGGTATCAATGATAAATCGGCCGTAGCTGATGTACTGCGAATGTGTGAATTCATAGTAGGGCGTCGCCCCTATAAGGATCGCGGAATCCGTTTGCTTGTCCTTATAGCGTATAGTGCCGGCTATTTCTCGCTGGATCGGCGAGACACCGACCGCCGACGAAACTCCTTCGCGGAGGGCATCCGCATCCTCGATCGTTAACTCCTTACGCTGCCGCTCCTCCTGACCGGGAGGTTTGCCAAAACTGGGATCAAATTTTGCAATAAAGATGGTGTTTGAACCGAGCGACTCGATCTGCTCCGAGAATGAACGGTTCAGTCCCTGTATGATCGATACCATTGCGAGGATCGTGACAACGCCCACGGTTACCCCGAGTATCGTCAGCGATGAGCGCAGCTTGTTCGTGGCCAGCGTGTCGATGGCCATTCTCGCGGATTCCTTTAGGATGGTTATCGTCATAAAAAACTATTCGTTTCTCATTGCTTCGATCGGATCCAGCTTTGACGCACGGATAGCCGGGTACATGCCGCTAATGATTCCCACCACCAGCGAAACGCCAACGCCCATCACCGCCGACTGGGCGCGGATCGACACGGGAAACCCCATTACTAACGACAACAAAAATGCGAGTCCGTAGCCCACCACTACGCCTATCGCACCGCCAATGGCGGTTACGGTGATCGCCTCGATCAAAAATTGCTGCAGAATATCTCTGCGCCGGGCTCCGAGGGCCTTTCTGATGCCGATTTCCTTGGTCCTTTCTGTTACGGACACGAGCATGATATTCATCACAACGATCCCGCCGACCACGAGCGACACGGCGGCGACCGCTATAGTCGCTGCATAGATGCCCGATGTCGCATTCTTATAGATAGACAAAAAAGCATCCTGTGACTCAACGGAAAATCCGTCGTCGTCATCTCCAAAAGCCTTTCCGCGCCTGCTGCGCATTATTGCCCTGACCTCATCCTTGGCGGCTTCGAAATTTGACGAATTATCTACTTGAATATGTACGGTTATGGAGTTTCGCGAGCCAAACTTTCGTTGTCCGGCCTCGAATGGAATATAGACAAAATTATCCCTGGAAAAGCCAAGCACCTTGCCAAAGGCATCTGCTACTCCGATCACCTGATAGGGAATGCCATCAACACGAATAGTCTCGCCAACCACCGATTTAGCGGACCGACCATTGAAAATATTTTCAAGCAGATCAGTGCCTATAACGCAAACGTCACGCCCACCAAAGCCTTCTTGTTCGCTCCAGCGGCGGCCTGCTTGCAGCGTCGTATTTTCAATATCAAACATAACCGGCGTGAGACCGCGGACCGAGACGCCTTCCGACTTATTTTCCGCGAATTTGACCAGTCCGATTCCGTTCACGGCCATCCCGACACGGTCGCAGGCACGGCACACTCGCTGAATGACCTCGGCATCCTCACGAGTGACATCCTTACGCTTATTAAATTTGATGAAATCCTCACGTGAAGTGATGACAAGCGGCCGTTTCGAAACACTGAAAACCGTCGAGCCTTGAGATGAAAACGCTGAGGCCACGGTAGTGTCGAGGCCGCTAATTATCGTGATCACCGCGATTACTGAGGTTACCCCGACGATAACTCCCAGAAGGGTTAGGAAGGTACGCAGCTTGTTCGCCCGCAGACTAAAAAGCGCGAGCCTGAAGGATTCGCCTAATAGTAGAATACTTGGTGGGAAGGCCATTCTCTTTATCCCATGCCCGCCCGCTTCTCAGAACGTTCCCGGAATAATTTCCATAGGCTCGCAAGATGAGCAAACAAAACGATAGGAACGATTATCGCTGGCAGCCATATATACGGAAAATACAAAACTGCCCGGTTCGGCTGATCAAGATTCAACTGCTGCAAGGGCGACGGCACCGACAACGCGGCGATCCATACGATATTTGCGAGCAGGACCAATCCAAGCACATTGTATGCCGCTAAGAGCCCCCGCCTGATCCGATCACGACGGAACACCAGCCAATAGACAACTGGCGACAAAAGTCCGGAAGCGATATCAAAGTTACGGCCCTCAAACGTCATCATTTGCGGCACCTGGCCGGCCAGAAAAAGCCACAAAAGAACGATCTCGACCGGAACTCGTAAGATATGAAGCAGCGTCAAAGTCTGGAGCGGTAAACGATCGACAAACGACGCTCGAAAGAATAGAAAGTAAACCAGGATCAAAATAAGCGCGGGAAAGATCGCAAATAACACTAAGCGAGGAGGAAAAGATGTGAAGTCGGCATAAAAGCCGCCGAGTGCGATTATCGCCTGAAGGAAGATCCACATTGGCAGGAGAAAAAGCAAAAGGCCGGATGGGAACGTACCCAATCCAGCCCGGCGCATAGCCCTCAATAAAAATGCGATCGCGGCAAACGTAGTTAGGATGAAAACTACCGAAACATAGGATGGAACCGATTCCATTATTTGAGTCGTTCGTCTTTTTCGATCACGCCGTCACGGATCGTTATGACTCGGTGAGCTCTCGCGGCGATATCCGGTTCGTGCGTGACCAGGATAATAGTGTTGCCTTCCTCGTGAAGCTTTTCAAAAAGGTGCATGATCTCGATGCTCGTTTTAGAATCGAGTGCTCCCGTCGGTTCGTCGGCAAGTAAAATAGAAGGATGATTGACCAGCGCCCGGGCGATCGCGACGCGCTGTCGCTGGCCGCCTGAAAGCTCATTCGGACGATGAGTTACGCGATCTCCCAGTTCCACCGATGCCAATGCCGCCTGAGCCTTATCATGGCGTTCTCCGGCCCGCATACCCGCATAGATCAGAGGTAATTCGACGTTGTGCAGTGCCGTTGCTCTCGCCAAAAGGTTAAACGTTTGAAAAACGAAACCGATCTCCTTATTACGGATCCTCGCAAGCTCATCATCCGACATGTCGGACACAAGGTGGCTATTGATCCAGTAATCCCCCGAAGTTGGCGAATCAAGGCATCCGATCAGGTTCATCAGTGTCGATTTGCCTGAACCCGATGGACCTATGATCGCGAGGTATTCGTTTCGCTTTACTTCGAATGAAACATCCTTTAGCGCGTGGAGTTCCTCGACGCCCATCTGGTAAGTCTTCCAGATATTTCGCATCACAATGATGGAATCAGCTGCCGCCGGTGTTGACCCTACAGGCGCGTTTCCGTTCTCTTCGTCCATAAACTTGTACATCGGCTAAGGTTTATTTGCGTTCTCGCCCTCTTTCTTAACGAGTTTTTTGACGGTTGCACCATCCTTTATAGTGTTTAGAATGCGACTAGGTCCCGTGATCACCTCATCGCCCTCCTTGAGACCAGATGTGATCTCGCGATCCGACTCGCCGATGATACCTGTCGTCACCTCAACAAATTTGGACTTATTGCCTTCAAGAACATAAACACCAGTGATCATTTTAGGTTTATCAGCCGGTGCAGGTGCGTCAGTTCTCACCCCACCAGGCGAGGCAGACGTTTCTGGTTTTTTCTCGATCACCGCCTGAAGCGGAACTGCGACGACGTTATTGACCGTTTTGGTGGTAATAGTTGCAGTTGCACTCATTCCCGGTCGAAGGCCGTCTTTGACCTCTTGCGGGAGGTTAATCAATTCGATAACAACGCGGAACTCCTTGGCCTCCTGGACATTGATGTTTGTCGAAAGCCCGCCAGTCGTGGCCGACTTGCCGATGGCGAGCGGCGTCTTTTGCTTCACCGCTCCTTCAAGTTCCTTGTCGCCAAATGCATCGACCTTGATCTTTACCTTTTGTCCGGCCTCGACCTTGTCGATCTCGGTCTCATCTACTTTTACCTCGACATTGATCGACGACATATCGGCTATCGTCATCAAGGCTGTTGTCGATAGGCCTGCAACGGCAAACGTACCGACTTTGGACGGTATCTCTGCAATAACACCGCTAATCGGTGCGACTACTACAGTTTTGTCACGCTGATTTCTTTGTCCGCGGAGCGTCGCGGTCTGCTGATTGGCCCGGGACTGGCTGCTATTTACATTAAGATTTGCTGTGTCCACTGCACGCTTTGCGTCCTTGACGGCGACAGCTTGCTGGTTCCGACGGGCGATAGATTCGTTGACAGCTAATTTGGCGGAATCAAGTCTAGCTCGTGATGTACTCAAGCCAACCTTTGCAGTTTCGAGCTGATCTTTTTTCTGATCATACTCAAACTTGGAGATGACCCCGCTTTCCAGCAACTGCGCGTTACGATTGACCTCTCGCTGTGCAGTGTTGACCTCGATCTGGGCCCTGTCGACATCGGTCTGCGATGTAACTACATTTTGCCGGGCCGTACTCACCGCCGCATCAGAAGCGTTCAAACCCTGCTGTGTCTGGGAATATTGATTCTGAGCTCCTGCTACTTGCGTCTGTGAAACTCGAACATCGTCTTGAGCCGTTTGAAGAGCCGCGAGCGATGCATCGGCGTTTGACGATAGCTGGTCGGGATCGAGCCGGACAAGAATATCGCCCTTATGGACCGGATCGCCCTCTTTCTTAGTAATCTCTTCGATCTTGCCCTGAACTTCGCTGGTCAGATTCACGAACTGGATCGGTCGAACCTCACCTGACGAGGTGACCGTGGATCGCAATTCTTTGCGAGTCTCTAACTTAACTACAGTGACCTCGGGAGTATCGGTCCGCGTCGCCATAACGCTGACAACAACAATTAAAGCTACCAACACAATGATCCCGATCAGTCCAAAAATCTTAGTCTTTCGGCTCAATGCCATAAATTAACTTACCTCTTATACGCAGAATGTGATAACAAGAATCGAAATTCCGGAACAGGATGTTATCGTCAGCAATCGAGTAGTACGACCATTTTTCCGCTCAAGTTTCAAAAATGTGGAACGTTTCGGGTGAATGCCGGCCCCTGATCGAACAATATTTTCTCTGCCGACGCAGCATTGCTTTGGATTTCCGATTTACGAACAATAAATTACACGGTAAGATGTCATTAGTCGAATTCGATTTGCTATCCGACATACTAGCCGTGTCGATTAAGCCATGAATAAGTGTCAAAACTGTGGAACCGATAACCTGGATTCATCTCGTTTTTGCGATGAGTGTGGTTCGCGTCTCATTCAGGCTGTTCAGCCTCTAGGTTCGGCCCAGCCGTTGTATGTTGCACCGGTTCCAGAACCGCCTGCCCGGCCCGTTAGTGTGACGTCGATCGGGATACCGCCGGTTAATGGTGATATCGCGACTTCGCAATCTCCTTTGCCTGTGGCGGAACCACTTTCGGGAGCGATGAATGCGAAATTGATAGTTGAACGCGGTGACACGCCGGGGATCGAGTTTCGGCTATCTGGAACGGAATGCACGATAGGCCGTTGGGACGCAGATAATGGGATATTTCCGGATGTCGACCTTGATGCCCATGATCAGGAGGCGAAGGTTTCCCGTCGACATGCGAGGATAAGATTGCTTGAGGGTAAGTACGTCGTCGAAGACCTTGGGTCTACAAACGGCACGTATGTAAATCGTGGGCGGCGGCTCCTTCCGGGAAATCCGCATATTTTGAACGATGGCGACGAAGTGATAGTCGGCAAAACGTTTATGCGATTTCATGTAATCGCTTAGATCTTTATTGATTCTTCTTTCAGATGACAGATTGTCAGGAATGCGGCTCTAAAGTCGCTGATTTAGATATATTTTGTCCGTTCTGTGGTATTTCGCTGCAGCCTATCGCCGACCCCGATAAGGCGGCTGAGGACGCTTTTGCCAGCACGATCGTCATGTCCAGTCCGGCAGTTGCAGAATCAACGCCTGAGGACACCTCTGATTTTGTGGTCGAGGATATGGAGATAGCGACCGTTATTCAGCCTGAGCTCGGAAGTGAGGCGGCTAAGAATCCTCCTGTTACAAAGTCGAGTGAGCATCTGACTGATGAGTATTTGCCGGCCAATGTGGAAGAAGAGGTTGAAAAGAATTCGGTGGTCGACTTGACGTCTGCGGCAACGGGTACAGCGAAGGAAAAGGACGGCCCGGCCGATAATCACGACCAACAACCGGACGCTGCTACTGGATTTGATGCTGAAGATTCCTCGAACGCCATCTCCCGGCCACCAGCCGATCTACCCCAATCAATCGATCAAAGTGAGGCGATAACTGAGACAGAGGTCCCCGCTGAAATCTCGGTACATAAAGATATTGGAGAAGGAGTTGACCTCGTTATTGAGGAATTAGATCTTGCTTCCCATCCTGTGGCTTTTTCAGACCTTGGCAATGAGGGATTCGATATTGGGCCTGTTGACGAAATAGCTAAAGAGCCCGTCGTCGAACCGGAGGCCCTTCAAAAGCCTGAAGAGTTCCTCCTTGATGTTGATTCTGGCCCGAGCTCCGAAGCTTTTGAAACCAAACTTGGTGGTAATAGCGAGACAGGAAATGAAAACCCCGCCGACCTTGCGGAAGTGGTAACGACCTCTAGTGGGGAAGTCGCGGGTCAGGGCGGGTCGTTTACGACGCCGAATATTGGTGTTGAGAGTACGGACAGCCGTCGCTCAGGATTAAAACCACTCGCCGAGGGGACTCTGCTCGCCTCTCGCTATAAGATCTCAAAAAAGATCGGCGGCGGCGGCATGGGCGCTGTTTATTTGGCGACCGACCTGAACCTTGGCAATACTCAGCGTGCTGTCAAGGAAATGGTCCAATCGCATATTGAGGAGGATCAACAGGCCAAGGCGATCGATGATTTTAGGCGTGAATCGATGATTCTTTCGACCCTTGATCATCCATCGATCCCGACTATCTACGATTACTTCTACGACGAGGCAGAGAGTCGCTTTTACCTGGTGATGAAGTACATCTCGGGCGGAGACCTTGCCTCACGATTGCGGTCGGCTCCGGAGGGCCGGATCGACGAGCGTACTGTGACCGAGTGGGCACTTCAAATAATTGATGTCCTCGATTATCTTCATTCGCTGCCGACGACAATAGTTTATCGTGACCTAAAGCCTTCGAACGTGATGATCGATGGCAACAGTGGAAAGATCATGTTGATCGATTTCGGTATTGCCCGATCGATCAATCAGAATCAGGAAAAGGGAGTTACGGCGGTGGGGACGATGGGCTACGCTCCGCCCGAACTTTTTAGTGGTCAGGTTGAGCCGCGGTCAGACATTTACAGCCTCGGGTCGACGATGTTTCACCTTCTTACCGGCGCCGATCCACAAAATAACCCACTACTGATATTTGATTTTCAGAAGAATCCGCGACCCCGCCAGATCAACCCGCGACTTTCGGATCAGATGGAAAAGATCCTAATGAAGGCCGTGGAATATAGCGCTGAGGCACGCTTTTCTACCGCAGCCGATATGCGGCGGACATTGCACGAACATTTGGAACATCTCATCAGTGGCAATGTCACATATGGCATTTCCGAATCGCCCGCGGCCGTAAGTCTCGCTTTTCAGACCGTGTTTTGCGGTTTTTGTGGGCAACGGATCGTAGCTACCGACCTTTTTTGTGCTTTTTGCGGCTCCAAGCAGCCCATTGCACAGCATGGCGTTCATTCCGAGATCTATTCGCGTACGAGTGTGACAGCACGGCTCGTGATAGACGGCACGAGCGAGCTCGATTCACCTGCATTTTCGCTCGAAAAGACTGAGAATCTCGTTGGTCGTCGCGACCCGATGTCGAACATTTTTCCCGAGGTCGATCTTTCCAGGTACGATCCTCAAACCAAGATATCGCGTCGTCACGCGCGGATCTGGCGCGACGGAAAGGAGTATTTGGTTGAGGATCTAGGGTCCTCGAACGGCACACTATTGTTGACCCGTGCGAGCGATACTCTAAGGCTCGCTCCTCATTCTCCACATCCGCTCGCCAATGGAGATCGGATCCGGATCGGGGATACGACGTTACAGTTTATAGTTGGTTAGTTAGATCGTTTATATGACTGATATTACCGCGGAGACCACGTCCGCTCCCTCGACGTATAACCGCGAGATCATTATAGACTTTTCGCCCGAAGCACTTCAGGCGCCATTTCTGCTTAGAGTCGGTTCGATGCTGATCGACTATCTGGTCTTGGTGTTTCTGCCGGTAGTGGCACTTTTGTACGCCAAAATATTTGGGGAGCCTCTGGGTTTAATGACGGACAAGACGCTATGGTTTCTCTCGGCACTTCTATTCCTTGCAAATATTTTGGTCCTTCCCCTGCCAAATGGAAGATCGCTGGGAAAGATCGTCACGGGATTGAAAATTGTCCGTTTTGATGGCACCGATGCAAGTATTGGACGGGTCCTTCTGCGACAAACGGTCGGGTATCTGTTTACCGCAGTGACCCTTGGCTTAGGATTTTTACTTTGTGTGTTCAGTAGAAACGGTCGAACATTGCACGACATGGTGACCGGAACGATCGTAGTCCAGGCACATCGCCGCCCGATGTAATAAATGGCAAATCTAACAGTCAAGCACGCAGGAGTCACCGACGAACAGTATCCACTGGCTCGTCTTCGAACAACGATTGGTCGATCGGCCCGCAGCGACGTTTGCATTCCTGATGCATTCGCATCCCGACTCCATGCCGAGGTTCGGCAGGAAGGTGATGTATTTTGGCTGCACGATCTGGGATCGGCAAACGGGACCAGATACAACGGCAATGCTGTGACAGCTCCGATACCTCTTGATTCGCACGGGGTCGTCCAGATCGGCGAAACGACCATCGTCTTCGAAGACGAAGGGGCTGCCAAACCTATAAATATTAGTGCGACGATAATTGCAGACGCCACCGAGGCCCTCAACCCAGGAGCGACGATCGCGCTTTCAAAGGGCAGATATCCGACGACGGAACTTCTTGACTCGCAATATTCGTCCAGAACGGACCTGCTTGGCCTTATCAGTAAGGTTGGCGTTGCTTTACTGTCGTCCAATGGTCTTGACGAAACGCTGGACCAGGTCGCGTCACTCGTTTTTGACGCCGTTCCGGCTCAGCGTATTGTGATCATGCTGCGAGACGACAAATCGGGCGGCGAAATGAATGTTAAAATAGCCCGCGAGCGTGATAAGACCGAACCCCTGACCGAAGTGCGGATCAGCCGCAACGTGATGAGGGAAGTCGTCGAGAACGGAAAATCAGTGCTTACATCTGACGCTCAACACGACCCTAAATTCGCAAGTCAGACGATCGTTCTACAAGGCATCAGGTCGGTCCTCGCGGTTCCTCTTTGCGTCGACGAACGCCATGTGTTTGGCATCATCTACGCCGATTCGCCCACCTATGAGACCACCTTTAAGGAGGAGCACCTCGATATACTCAGGACGCTGGCTTCGGTGGCGTCGATCCGCGTCGAAAATGTCAGCCTTCTCGACGAACGCATTAATCGAGAGCGAATGGAGCGCGAATTAGCCCTTGCGACCGAGATCCAGCAGCGATTTCAGCCTTCCGGCCCACCGATCGTCGAAGGGTATGAGTTTCAGGGAATTTCGTTCTCATGTTATGAGATCGGTGGCGACTATTACGATTTTCTTGAGCGTCACGATGGCAAAATGCTTGTCGCCCTCGGGGACGTTTCCGGCAAGGGGACGGCTGCCGCCCTTTTGATGTCGAGCCTTCACGCGGCAATGCACGCACAGGTTGCCGCGAAAACGTCTCTTGAGGAGACAGTTGTCTCTATCAATCGATATCTTGCGGAAAATACTCCGGCGAATCGTTTTATCACTCTGTTTGTAGCCGAACTCGACCCGGTGACCGCCGATCTTAAGTTCATCAATGCCGGTCACAACCCACCTCTCATCGGCCGGACCGATGGAACGGTAGAACAATTGGCCTCCGGAGGTCTTCCACTCGGGATCATGCCTCTGGCGACATACGAGGTTGGTGCCGCGCAGCTTGGACATGGTGATGTTTTGGTGATCTATTCTGACGGCGTTTCCGAAGCAAACAATCTCGCCGAAGAAGAATTTGGCCTCGACCGCCTCATCGAGGTCGTCAAAGCCAACATCAACCGCTCAGCCTCGGGCATTCGCGACAAAGTCGAGTCCGCCCTATCCGAGTTTACCGGAACCGCGCCAGCCAATGACGACATTACACTGGTAATCGTCAAACGGGTCTGAGATCCGGACCATGCTCTCCACCGCGATCACCAAATCCTAATGACGGCTGAGCCCCTCGATGTGTGGGAAAACATTGCTTTACCGAAAAAAGATATCAACTCCTGCGGCTATGCCGCTCGATGTGCGGAAAAGCTCTGCTTTTCCGTAAGATAAATACTGATCTCTGCGGCGCCGCCGCCGCTATACACCGCTAATGAGAATATCGCGGGATAAACCTTGCTATTACCTGACCTCGGTCGCCAAAGACCGTCTGCCTTTATTCCAAACCGACAGGATCAAACAGATCGTTTGCGACGCTCTTAGCGAAGCCCGCAAGTCGCGCGGCATTATGATATTTGCCTACGTCATCATGATTGACTTTTGTTCCATGTATTTTTGATAAGAGTTAGAGAACTTTACTCTCACTTTTACAGGTTTGACCCCGATCTACACATCAGGCCTACGATTCTACGATTTGCGGCTGGGGCGCTCTGTTTGCACGGCTGCCCAACCTCCTTTCGCCTTAGGCCTGACTTGGGCTTTCGCGTTTATCCGGGACGTGTTATAAAGTACGCCTTAATGGAAACCACTTCGCTTTTGGTTTGTGCAGTGTGCCGGTCAGCCAGCATTACGATCTTCGCGATGTTCATATCAATTGCAGTGTCCGGCGCGCCCGCACCGCCTGATTCAAGGCAGCCGCTCGGGCCCAAAGAGAAAGCTGCGGCCTCGGCCCTTCTCCGGCGTGTGCTTCCGCATGGATGGACCCATTTTATAGTAGAACCCGTGCCTGGTGAAAACGGCCTGGATGTCTTTGAAGTCGAAACCCGCGACGGCCATGTCGTGCTGCGAGGGTCCAACGGCGTCGCTGTAGCGTCGGCATTAAACTGGTATCTCGAAAACGCTGCCCACATCAATATTTCGATTCCTCTCCGGCCCCTTGATCTGCCGTCGCCGCTGCCGCTGGTCGAGAAAAAGGTCCATATCATTTCGCCGCATCGTTATCGCTACTTCTTTAACTATTGCACCTTCTCATACAGCATGGCCTGGTGGGACTGGAAACAGTGGGAATCGATGATCGACTGGATGGCGATGAAAGGAATCAACCTGCCGCTCGCGGCCACCGGCCAGGAGGGTGTCTGGCAGCTGGTTCTGCGGGATGTCGGCTTTAGCGAGGCGCAGATCCGTGATTTCCTGGTGGGGCCCGCCTATTTGCCGTGGGGCTGGATGGGCAATATCGACGGTTTGGGCGGGCCACTGCCAAACAGTTGGATAAGATCTCACATCGAGCTGCAGAAGCAAATTCTCGCACGCGAGCGCGGGCTCGGTATGCAGCCGGTGCTGCAGGGCTTTACCGGTCACGTCCCGGGGGCTGTCGCACAGGTATTTCCCAATGCAAAGATCCACAAGACCAGCGATTGGTCCGCCGGATTTACCGGGACGTGGTTCCTCGATCCAATGGACCCGCTGTTTCAACGTCTGGGCAAACTGTTCGTTGAGCGTCAGACGCAGCTATTTGGAACTGATCACATTTATGCGGCTGACAGCTTCAACGAGATCAATCCGTCGACCGACGACCCAGGATTCCTCGCATCGATGGGCAAAGCCGTCTTCGAATCGATGCACTCAGCAGATCCGGATGCGGTGTGGGTGCTGCAGGGATGGTTTCTCTATTATCAGGCGGCATTTTGGAAGCAGCCGCAGGCTCGAGCATTGATCGGCGCGGTCCCGGCAGATCAAATGATCGTTCTCGATCTGTGGGGTGATCGCCATCCGGTGTGGAAAACTCGGGAAGCGTTCTTCGGCAAACGCTGGGTGTGGAATGTGCTCTACAATTTTGGCGGCAAGGTCAGTCTCAACGGAGACCTGCCGCAGATCGCGGTAAATCTTGACGAGACTCTGCGAAGTTCCGAAAAAGGCCGCCTTTCAGGTATCGGCATGACGATGGAAGGTTTAGGTACTAATCCTATTGTGCCGGACTTTGTTCTCGACATGGCGTGGCGCGGCGAGGTGCCGGCAGTCGATTCGTGGGCCCGTGAATATGTGAAACGGCGCTACGGCAATTCAAACGCTCATGCGTGGGAGGCCTGGCAGATCCTGCTTGCAACTGTTTACCGCTCATCCGCACAGACGGGGACATTTCTGGTGGAGCGGCCCGGATTTTATGATCCCAAAATAGCCTACCGGTCAGAACCGGTGCCGCGGTACGACACTAAGAAAGTCACCCTCGCTCTCGACCTGCTTTTGAGTGACTCGAGTAAGCTTGGCCACAGCGATGCTTACCGGTATGACGTGGTCAACCTCACGCGGCAGGTCATCGGGCAACTCGGTGTGCCTTTTGTAAAAGATGTCGAGGACGCATACAGGCGCGGTGACCGCGCGGCACTTCTCGCCGCAGAGCAGCGTGTGGCCGGACTACTCAGCGACCTCGATGAACTCGTCGGAACGCGCGACGAGTTCCTGCTTGGACATTGGATCGAGGATGCCAAGCGATGGGGAAATACCGCCGCCGAACGAGACCTGTACGAGTGGAACGCCCGCAACATCATTACACTGTGGGGCACAAAGTGCACCGAGGGCGAAAACGATGATCTCAATCTGTATGCTCACAAACAGTGGCAAGGCATGTTCACCAGGTATTACCTGCCCCGCTGGCAGAAGTTTTTTACAGGCCTAAACGACGCGCTTTCGACCAACAAGCCATTCGATCGCAAACCGTTTGCCGCCGCCATGTGCGACTGGGACCAACAGTGGTCGCACCGCCACGATGTGTTTCCGACCAAAACTCAAGGGGATGCCATAACTGTGTCGCGTCGCCTTTTCAAAAAGTACCGCATTCTGGAGAACTAGAGCCATTTTGACGCCCGACGACATGTTAGAGTGCCGCTCGAATTCAAGCCCCGCTTGAATCACGTCTGACCATGATTTTCCCCGTTTGATTTGAAGATGATCGGTGATCCATGGCTCATCACTCAACGGTCTTCGCAGCCCGTGTTGCACATATGCAATTGATTGGTGTTCGTGACACACATGGTAAAATGGAAATTAGTCCGCCGTTCGTGGTTGTTTGTTGCCGCGGCGGAGATGATCTTTGAAAATTCAGGAAAGGCAATTTTGTCTCATGCCTTTGGTCTCTGAAACTTTGTTTGCGTACGTTGTCGAGTTGCGGGAGAACGTTGGGACACGTGGGACAACATCCGAATCCTGCGTAATATTTAAGGAGAAATACGCAAAAATACGCAGAATTACGATGTTCCGCAGTTTTCCGTCCCGGCAGACTGGGCCTAGAAATAAGACACCGAATACTGTTACAACTTGTTGACCGTCTCCGGTCAAATGACGTAAAATTGGGTTGGCGAGATTCCCCGCCTCCCCTCACATGCCACCCAAGCCAAAAAAGGTCAGCCTGATCGTCTTTGTTATTGCTACCCTTCTAATTGTCGGGATGGTTCCTCTTATATTGACTGGCTGGTTCCTGTCGGATAAGAGCGGCCGTGAACTTCGCTCCGCCGAAAACCGCTATCAGATCCAGCTTGTTCAGGAAAAGGCCCGCCAGATCGAAATGTTCGGAAAACGTTACAGCGGCGTCGTTTCCGGAATTGGCTCCGCCTTCGAACTCTCGAACGATACTGCCATCGCGTCCGCCCCGCAAACTGAAATGAAATTGGGCTCGCTCCTACGGGCAAATTCTGACCTTCTAGCCCTTTATGTAAAGCCCGTCAATGGCGATTCGCTATCAGTTTTCAGATCAGAGTTCCTAAACCGCGACGATGTGGAATACGTCGCCTCCCGGCTCGCGTCGCCAAAAACACCAGGAGCCGTGGAGATCGGCCCACTTCAAACCGTCAGTTCCTCGGGTGAACGTGTGATGACGTTTTCGACCGATGTCTACGTTAACGGAGTCGAAA
Source organism: Pyrinomonadales bacterium (assembly GCA_038245555.1). GTDB lineage: Bacteria > Acidobacteriota > Blastocatellia > Pyrinomonadales > Pyrinomonadaceae > OLB17. Next base: position 23,392 of record JBBRSH010000028.1, read on the forward strand.
CAGCACGCATTTTGGCCGTCGCGTCGCTGCGCGAAATATCGCGTAGCACAGTTGGATTCAGTTCAGTTCCGGAAGATGAACTATGGCAAGCAGGCTTGCCCATCGTGTTCGTCGTGGACAGTGATGGCCATGCCGTTTTTCACCCTGACCCATCGTTAGCCGGCTCGGGTCGGACCATGAACAATCTCAAGATCGTTCAAGAGTGGCGGGAGTCGGGCTCGCAGGTCCAATCTGCTCTGGTTCCGTTTTCCGCAGATTATGCAGGAACCGGTCACGATATGATCGGTGCCTATTCGACCGCCCAGATCAGTTCAGACAAAAGCTTTGGCGTTATCACCATGCAGGACGAGAGAACCGCCCTTGCGTCCGTTGGTGAAATGCGTAATCAGGTCTGGCTCATCAGTATGGCGTTTGCTGTCTTTGCCTTGATCACTGGTCTAGTATCTTCTCGCCTTATGACACAGCCGCTGCTCAATTTGGTTTCCGCCGCGAAGCAAATTTCCGCGGGCGACTTTTCATCTCGAATTGACACCCGAAATATCACCGAGATCGGTACGTTAGGTGAGACATTCAATGTCATGACGGACAAGATCGAGGAGCAGATCGTCAACCTCGCAAAAGCAGCAGCCGAAAACCGCGAACTCTTCGTTGGCACTGTCAAAGCGCTCGCCGCGGCGATCGACGGCAAGGATAAATACACGCGCGGCCATTCGGAACGAGTTTCACGCATCTCAGTCGCCATCGGCAAACGCATGGGAATGAAAGACGAGGAACTCGAGACATTGCGTATCAGTGCCCTGCTTCATGATATCGGCAAGATCGCGATTGACGATGCCATCCTCAAGAAGCCCGCAGCCCTAACGGAAGAAGAGTTTGCGATCATGAAGACCCATCCGATGAAGGGCTATAAGATAATGTCGCAAATTCCAGCGATGAAGGAGTTCTTGCCGGGGATGTATATGCATCACGAAATGGTGAATGGTAAAGGTTACCCGCAGGGCCTGACGGGCGACCAAATTCCCGTCCAGGCAAAGATCGTCTCGGTTGCCGACACGTTCGATGCAATGACGATTGACCGGCCTTATTCAAAGGGAATGGAGCTGGCGGCGGCGCTTGAAAGCCTCCGCAACCTTGTTGGCACACGATATGAATCGAATGTGGTTGAGGCACTCGTCCAAGCTTGCAATGCGGGTGAGGTCGCCAATGGCATCGTTCGCCAAATGGCCGCGATCCGCGCGGCATCCGCTGACGAAACTCCTACTTCCGTAGCACTCGTGGCCTGAAAGGACCGGGTGACCGTTACATCGCCTTCGTATGGACGCAGAACAGACTCAGGAAAAATGGCAGGTTGAGGCCAATGGGAGTATTTACGACACGAGCTTTGTTGAAATGACCTCATGGATCGATCAAGGATCACTGTTTCGTCAGGACAAAGTTCGAAAAGGTAACCTCCGTTGGATCGAAGCCGGAAAGGTTCCGTCTCTTGTCGCAGTTTTTAATGCCAAGGAGAACGGCCAACCGCTTCCGCCTCCGGTGGTCACAACAACAAAGCTTCAGCCAACCACAATGCCCGGCGATCCGATCGCTAGGACGGCCAATTACGTACCAGCGGAAATTCATAATAGCAGTGCTGATTTTGAAACCATTCACTCGGACGTTCCGGTTTGTATTGTCCACGCCGAAGTCCTAGCCGCATACGTCTGTGGTACCTGTTTCAGTAATTTTTGCAAAGGCTGTCCTAACTCTTACGGTGGTTCGGTCAAGATATGTCCCTACTGCGGTGCAATGTGCAAGTCTCTGGCTCAGATTCAAAAGGTTCAGAATGAAACGCACCTTCACTCGTCCTTTTCCGGCCGAGGCTTCGGTTTTGCGGATTTAGCGAAAGCACTCGCGTATCCGTTCAAATTCAAAACAAGTCTCATCATTGGTGCCCTGATGTACATGTTCTTCACCCTCGGACAATCTGCGATGGGGTTTGGCGGCATTTTTATGTTGTCAGGAGCCATCGTATCTTTCATGCTTGCGAATACGCTGACATTTGGGGTCCTTTCAAACACGGTCGAAAATTTTGCACAGGGTAAATTGGGGCTCAACTTTATGCCCACGTTCGATGATTTTTCGATATGGGACGACGTTGTTCATCCTTTTTTTCTGATGATCGGCGTTTATATATCATCCTTTGGCCCTACTCTTGTGTTGGTCATCGCGGCTTTCTTTTTCATCAGTTCTTCGGCGTCCAATGAAATGAACGGCTTCGAAGCGGATGCGGCCCGGGCCGTAAATCCTGAGCTCCCATACGCTGCAAACGCTGCCAAACAAAGCGAGCAGGTCAGGGAGCTGCTTCGGAAACAGGCAGATGATCAAAAACGTCGCATTGATGCGATGGACGATCGTGAAACCCAGCCGGATGTGAGTTTGAACCGCGAAGGAGCGAAGGACCCGGACGAACTCAAGATTGAAAAAATGAGCGAGATGATCCAGCAGCAGAGAAAAGCACAACTTGAGTCTGCCGTTGGAAAAACGCCGGAAACCGTTGCGCAGGAACGTGCGGCGATGATCAAAAAGGTTATCGGCTACGGTTTCGTCTTTATGGCACTGCTAAGTATTTCGCTCCTTTGGGGACTCTTCTACTATCCTGCCGCTTGCGCCGTCGCCGGCTATACGCAGTCGTTTGGGGCTACGATCAATCCCTTGGTTGGAATCGATACCATCCGCCGCTTAGGCTTCGATTATGTGAAGATCCTCTCAATGGTTATATTGATCGGCGTAATGTCAGGTTTCATTTTCGGTATCATCAGCATGATCTTGTCTCCATTCGATATGCCCGGTGTTGGAAACATTCCCGCAAAGGCGATCGGCAGCCTGTTCGGATTCTACTTCTCGGTCGTTTTCGCCTGCATCGTCGGTTTCGCTTTGTACAAGGCGGCAGACCGTCTAAAACTTCCGGGAGCTTAGCGAGCCAAACCTTCTTAGTGATCTATTCTCGATCTGCCCAATATCGCACATTGTTCACAGTGCGATATTTTTCTATAATCTTAAGTTTGCAGTAGATGCTGCAAACCGAACTGTATGGCGTTTTTTTGGCGTAGGAAGAAAGAAGATACATATTCAAGCTCCGTTCTTGGCCTCGATAAAACAGTCGAAGAGCTAAAGGCCCAGGAAGAGGCGGTGGAGCGCGAGATCGGTGTTCGCTTCACGCGGGCGATCGAAAAAACGCGTCATTCCATAAATAACCGGCTCGACACCATCTTCGAGGGCCGCAAGCAGATCGACGAAGCCTTTCTTGACGAGCTCGAGGAAATGCTTATATCGACCGATATCGGTGTTGCCACGACAATGCAGATCCTCGACGGCGTTCGGAAAGGTGTTTCGCGACAGGAGATCAACGACCTTTCTGCGTTGAAGAATGCTATGAAAAAGGAACTGCTCGACATTCTGCACCACTCGACCGAACGCGGTGTGGCGGATGAACGAACGGTCGACGAGTCAATAAAACCCTATGTGTTAATGATCGTCGGCGTAAACGGCGTGGGCAAAACCACGACGATAGGCAAACTTGCCCAACGGATCAAGAACGAAGGTAACGACGTGCTGATCTGCGCTGCGGATACTTTTCGTGCGGCGGCGAACGACCAGCTTGAAATATGGGCTGACCGGGCCGGCGTACAGCTGGTCCAGCAAAAGCAGGGAACCGATCCAGCTGCAGTATTATTTGACGCACTCGCAGCGGCAAAAGCCCGCAACTCTGACGTTTTGATCGTTGACACCGCCGGACGATTGCATAACAAGGCCCATTTAATGGCTGAACTCGAGAAAATGAAACGGATCTCAGCCCGCGAAGTCACCGGTGCACCACATGAAACACTGCTTGTTATCGATGCTGTCACCGGCCAGAATGGTCTCGAACAGGCTCGGCAATTTATGAAAGCGGCCGATGTCACGGGAATCGTGTTGACAAAGCTGGACGGCACGGCGAAGGGCGGCATAGCGGTGGCGATCGCTAAAGAACTAAATCTTCCGATCCGATACGTCGGCATTGGGGAACAGGTCGATGATCTCATGGTTTTCGACCCGGAGAGCTACGTTAATGGCCTCTTCAATTAGTGGACCTTCTGGCATTGCCATCTTGAAGGAAACAGAACATACAGATCAGTTCTTTAGCCAGCGAGCACTCGAACTCGCGGCGGCGGGCATTGGTCGTGTCAGCCCGAATCCTCTCGTCGGCTGTGTCATTGCGGCCGCTAACGGTGAAACAGTAGGCGAGGGTAGCTATGTCTACGATGGGGTGCTGCACGCCGAGGCGATCGCTCTTGAGCAGGCCGGAGAGCGGGCTCGCGGCGGGACGGCCTATGTTTCTATTGAGCCGCACGACCATTCAAACCGGACACCACCATGTACTGAGGCGTTGATCAATGCCGGAATAAAACGCATCGTTTGCCCGATCGAAGACCCTAATCCACTCGTGTCCGGTCGCGGCTTTGAGCGGCTGCGAAACGCCGGAATTGAAGTGACGACCGGAATTCTCGCTGCAGAAGCCTCACGCTTGAACGAGAAATTTATCTGCTGGCACACGAAGAACCGGCCATTCGTCCATCTTAAACTTGCCACTTCGCTCGATGGCCGGATATCCCTCTCGGATAGCGTTTCGACTTCGATCTCCGACGAGGCCGGCCGTGTTCTGATCCATGAGTTTCGACATGAACACGATGCGATCCTGGTTGGTGGAAACACCGCCGCGGTGGATAATCCGAGACTCACGGACCGGAGCGGCTTACCACGACGTAGGCCGCTGGTTCGCGTTGTACTTGATAACCGGTTGCAAACACCGGTTTCCTCAACCTTGGTCCTGATGGCCGAGGAAACACCAACGCTGGTTTTTACGAATAGCAAGGATCCGGCCAAAAAATCCGCCCTTAGGGATCGAGGCGTCGATGTGATCGAGTTAGAAATGGGTGGACGCGATCTCGCCGAAGTTCTTTCCGAACTGAAAAAACTCCAGATCCAGAGCGTCCTTGTCGAAGGTGGCAGCGATGTGGCCGGAGCGTTTATCGATGCCCGCCTGGTGGACAAGCTGACCTTCATCGCTGCTCCGTTCATCATCGGAGGCCGCAAGGCCCCGCCGGCGATCGGCGGACGCGGTGCGGATTCGATCGAAGATGCGTTTCGACTGCGAGACCTGACAATCACGTCCATCGGTGAACAGTTCGAGATCACGGGCTATCCCACGTCTTAAGCCAGACACCTATGCGAGCAAAAAGATCGCTTGGACAAAACTTTCTCAATGACAGCAGTGTTATCGAACGAATCGTCTCCTCGTTAAAACTAACCGAAGATGACACGGTCGTCGAGATCGGCCCCGGTCGGGGATCGTTGACCGAAACCATCGTTAAAAGTGGTGCAAATGTGATCGCGATCGAGATCGATAGGCTGCTCGTGCCCGTTTTGCGTACCCAATTCCACTTTGATAAAAATTTTGGTGTAGTTGAAGCCAATGTCCTCGACACCGATTTCTCGACTATCATCTCACCCGATCTGGTGGGCAAAACAAAGCTCATTGGAAACCTTCCGTACTACATTTCGACCGCGATCCTTCAAAAACTAGCCGTCGATCGCCGATTTTTCTCAAGCAATGTCCTAATGCTCCAACGCGAGGTCGTCGATCGAATAACCGCCCGGCCGGGAAGCGGCGACCGAGGATTTCTGACGGTCATTACCGAAGCTGCCTTCGAGGTAAACCGTCTCTTTGATGTTCCGCCCACCGCCTTTACTCCGCAGCCGAAGGTTTGGAGTTCGGTTATCTCCTTAACGCCAAAACCGCCTTCGACTGGCGACAGTGCCAGCTTCCGCAGGCTGGTAAGTATCGCCTTCGCCCAAAAGCGTAAGACCATATTCAACAACCTCAAGTCAACCATCCAAAACGCGGCCGACGTGCTCGAATCTGCCGGGATCGACCCAAGGCGCCGTGCCGAAACTCTTACCTTGGAGGAATGGTTCGTTCTCGAAGCAAAAATAGGCGAAAAATAGATTTTTTTGAAAAAACAGATCGGCGGCGAAAGGAGAGGCTAACGCCATGGTCACAACTTCTCGAGCTGCCTGCACCAGCCGGCCCGCCACGATGCGGCAATGCGTGATCGAAAGGGGATCACCCATTCCAAAAGATCAATATGACAGGCCTTAACACAAATATTCCGTTTAACCCCAAATTTCCCGTTCGTACGATTGGGGTGGTTATGGAAAATAAGTCGTAGCGTACTTGAGCAACAATCGAAAAGCAAAACAAAAGTGATCGTCGATCCCAACTGATAATAAAGGAAAAGGAGGCCCTTTTTGAGGCCTCCCGTGAATGCTCGCCGTGAAGTTCCATCGCTACGGAACGATCGACCCTGGCACTGGCTTGTCGGTTGATATTCCGAACTGCTGCGCCCGGAAGATGTCGGTCGTCGGGTTCGTAACGTACCACATACCGCCTGACGGACGAAAAACACCATAGTCACCTGATCCGTCTCCGTCATAGTCGCCCGGAGTCGGGAGGTCCTCTGAGATTCCAAAGCCGGCACCGCGAAACGTTCCATCACTGCTGCGGAGGGTGTACCAAGTGCCATTTGAGGGCCGCCAAACCGCGACATCTGCTTTGCCGTCACCGTCATAATCGGCAAGGACCGGTTTATCGCTCGAAATACCAAACTGGACCGCGGCGAAACCGGCGGAGCTGCGCATCATGTACCAGGTTCCATCACGATAAACTGCCTGGTCGGTCTTCCCGTCGCCGTCAAAATCAGCCGCGACCGGTTTGTCGGTCGAGATACCGAACTGGATCGCCGCGAAGCCGTCTCGGCTCCTCTGCATATACCACGTGCCGTTTGACGGACGGAAAACTGCAAGATCGGCGATACCGTCACCATCGTAATCGCCCGGTTGGGCAATATCGCCGAGGAGGCCGAAGGCGAAAGCTGCAAATCCGTCGCGGCTGCGGCTTAGATACCACGTGCCGTTGCGGAATACCGCGACATCTGTCTTTCCATCGCCGTCAAAGTCGGCGGGTGCAAGAGCATCCGATGAAATACCAAAATTCTGAGCGGTCACCGTATTGTTGCCGCTCTTAAAAATGAACCAGTTGCCGTCAGTTGGCCGGAATACCGAGATATCGGTCTTGCCGTCTCCGTCAAAATCGTCAAACTTTGCCACGGACGCGACCGTGGACTGGCCAAACACTGTGAACTTTGCAGCCTGGGTCACAGAAAATCCGTTTGCGGCCGATGCGTCCGTTATGTACCAGCGGGCATAGTAGGTCTTTCCGGCTACGACGGGACTGTCCGGGATCGGCAGGCTGACCGAGGTCCATCCGTTTCCGGCTCCCGTGTTTTGTGTGCTCGTTGTTGTCCTGGCAAAATTGCCGGACGACGGCACCGTCGTTCCGGTACCCGGATCGGTGCTGTCGATCACAAGAACGGCCGTCGCATTACCGATCGAGCTGGAAACAGACACGGTAAAGTTCGGATTTCCGATCATCGGCGGCGAGATCGCCTTGATCTGAGGGGCGATCCCGCCCGAACCAACGCGGGCAGAACCTGTGATCTGCGGAACGCGGCTTGATTCCATATACAACGTCGGCCGGTCGAACGGCGGCAACTCGGCTTGAACTCGCGGATCGGTAAACGGCCGTTTAAGAAAAGCGACCAGATCGGATTGCTGTTGTGCATTCAAATTTAACGGATGGATAGCGGCCGCCTTATTGTTGCCGTTAAAGTCTCCACCGCGATTGTAAAAAGCTACAACCTCTTCGAGCGTCGTAAATTGGCCGTTGTGAAAAAACGAACCGCGGAGTTCAGAATTGCGAAGGCTTGGCGTACGGAACTCTCCCAGATTATTTATGTTTCCCGTGACCTGAAACCTGCCCGTATCCTCGTTTTGAGGACGAACTCCGTCGTAATGAAATACGTTGTCTGTTGCGAGAGCACCTCCATGGCAAAGTACGCATCCATTTCCAGGTGCTCCAAATATCCCTCGTCCACGCTGCTCTGCCGGAGTGAGCGTCGCGATCCCTGCGTTGACCTGATCCAGCGGCGTCTGATCGCCGTAGAGTGTTCGTTCATAGGTCGCTACCGCCAAGGCGATCCTTGACGGTGTTACGTCAGACGTTCCAAACGCCTCCTGGAATATCTCCGGATACGAACGCCCGTTGATCCATGATGACAATCCGGTTGGGACCGAGGAGGCAAGGGCCAGAGGCTTCGCGGACGTTATTCGAGTCGCTACATCCGTCCATGTGCGCCCGGCGTGTGCCATTTCTCCCGACGACACGGGCGGGCCAAGGACCTGGCTTTCGAGAGCTGCTCCTGCGTTCAGAATGACCGCATTAGTGAGTGGATCGCGGAATGTGCCGGTTGCCCGCCCATCCCAAACTAGCGAAGAAGCATAGGCCGCATCGACATACGAAACCGTCTTTCGGCCGGTAACCTGTTCGTTGACGCCATACGGAGCCAGGAAGAGGTATGTACCGTCTGCGTTGTTTGAAGGTACGCCCTTGGAACCGCGAACGTCATCAGCGGTTCCCACTACGCCGTCGACACTAGGATTTAAAGACGAAGTAGCCGCGGCTACGGAACGCAGGTCCGTGCCGCCATTGCCGGCATGGTGGCACGATCCGCACGAGACCGTCCGCGTCGAGGACATCTGTTCATCCCAAAAGAGAGCTTTGCCCAAATAGGCTTTCGCTGCCGTCACCTGATTTCCCGCCGGTGCAGGCGGTGGGTCGATCGGCGCGACCGGGCCCTGCTGCTGCGTACTTGTCCGAGAGCCTTGGTCAGGCGTGCTGAAGGCCCCGATCGTCGATGCGTTTTCTGCTCTTACCCAATAAAAGAAAGTTTGATTCGCGGGTGCTGAGAGATCGAAGAACGAATTCGCGGCGGTCGTTCCGACATCGCCTGCCGTAGCGGAATTGTTCGTCGTATTCCTAAAGATGCGGTAGTTGGTTGCGCTCTGTATCGGTTCCCAGTAAATACCAACCTTATTATTGTATAAATTGTCGGTCGCATTGACCCCGCTCGGAGTTCCCAAGGCCTGGGCAGCGTCCTGGCCTTCGGCCGTAACCGCTCTGTAAAGTTCCGATCCTGCAAAAGCAAGGACGAACGCAAGACACACGAATATTTTAAGTTTCTTCATCACGCAACCTCAACGTATTAGAATTATCGCTTGTTTACTGAAATAGATGGCCAAATCTGGCCTTTAACTGGTTTCGGCAGCGGAAAAGTCGGGACTTCAAATTGCTGCTCGTGATACCAATGGCGTCGGCCACCTCCGCTAGAGAATAATCCTCGGAATAAACCATCGTCATCGCGATCCGGTCCTTTGGATCAAGCCCCGACAGGACCTTTTCCGCCAGTTGGAACGCCACCACAGCACTCTCAGGTGACCTTTTTCTCTCATCAACTAATGACTCGAGAAAATCGTTCTCCTCTTCACCCATCTCGGTGAAGAGACTCTCGCCGCGTCGCTGCTTGCGTCGAAACTCGTCGTAGCAAACGTTGACCGATATACGAGTCAACCACGCGGCGAGCGAATACTCGGCACCGCCTCGAAAGTGTTTTATTGAAAAGTACGCTTTTGTGAAAGCCTGCTGAACAAACTCTTCCGTATCTGAACGATCTTTAAAAAATCGACTGACCACACGCGTGACATGGCGCCTGTATCTCTCAAAGATCTCGGCGAACGCTGCTTCATCGCCATCTATCACAGCTTGCACCAGCATCTCGTCGGTGGCCGGGGTTTGGCCGTCGAACTCGATGGCGGAGAATTGAGCCTTTGTCTGCAAGCTGATATTTAGAACCTCTTCCGACATTTTCTTTTATCCGTGCTTATCCAACAAATCGCGTTAGTACTGATTATTCCTCTAGGCGACGACCCGGCTTGTTGCTTTCAACTTTGAATCCCTCGGGCACCGTAAAGAGATCGGCCGACGGTTCGCTCCGTTTAATGTTCACCAGTTTGAACACGTGCTCGCCGGCAACCGGATCAACATGACGCGAGAGAACGACGAGTTGAAGCTCCGGCGAGAACCAACGTTCGTCGACTACCTGGATCGGCTTCGCGTTACCGAGTTGTCCTGCGGGAATCTCGAACGTGTGCCTCGTACCCTCGACCGATATTCCATCGATCGTCTTTGTTCCGAGCGATTCTGGCTTGGCGTCCGGCGGGCCATCTTTGTCCGGCCTTTGACCTGGATTGTCAACGATCTCGTTCTTTCGAGCGATCCTATTTCCAAGATCGAGAAAAAATTGATTGTGTGCGGCTATATCATTAATAAAGATCAACTTCTGCGGCTTCGCATTGTCACCGACTAAACTAACGCCGCCAACGTTTTCGAGCGGCATTTCGCGACGCGTCCTTCCCGCGGCGTCCCTATAAACGGCACCGTTTATTTGTTTGGTGACGGTCGAACCGTCATAAAGGCGGCGATTGTCTTCGATCACGATTTCAGCCGAAAACGGCTGGCCCTTGACTAATTTGTCGCCAAATCTGAGTTCCGCGCCGATAAATTGAGCATTTGGGGGCTGCGGCGGCCCAACCGGCCCCTCTTGCGGCCGGCCTGGTTTTGCCGGGCCACCCTCTCTCGGCGGCGGTTTGGATTCCTCGCGGGAAATCACACCGTCGGAATTCTTGTCCATTTCAGTGAAAACACGGCGAACCAGTTGTTCGAACTGTGCTCTCGGCAGCGATTGGCCGTCCGCCACTCGGTCCTTGAAAAAGAACGGCGGCAGGATCCCTTGCTTTGGCCCCTGTTGGCGGCTTCCGGCCGCTTGCCCTTCGCGGTTGGCCTCCATAGCGTTGCCGACTTGTGGGCGTTTACCTTCGACAGTGCGTGGCCCGAGTTCGTCCGCTGAGATAACTCCATCGTGGTTCCGGTCAAATTCAGCAAATGTCGCTTCAATCGCGGCATCGAATTCTGTGTTGTCGACACTTCCGTTCTTATTTGTATCGACACCCTTCATCCAATCTTGTGGGCCTTGTCCCTGGCTGGGCCGCTGCGTGTCCGGACGCGGTGGTCCATCTTGTCCCGGAGGGCCTCCTGCACCCGGCCGTCCTCCGCCTACTCCGGGCGGCGGGCCGCCCGGACGCTGAGCAAACGAGAATGCGGCGAGTATTAAAATAAAAACTGTTAATAAAGCGTAGTTTCTGTTCATCTTTTTATCTCCACTAAGTAGCAAGCGGGGCTATCGAATAAAACGTATAGCCCTCGTAAGACCATCATCACCAACAATAACCTCGGCATCCACCAGGTTTGTCGGTTTTGCAACTGTTGCAACCAGCCCGAGTGTAACCATCATCGAGCTTGGAACCTTAACTCTCACGATCTGACCGCTCTCGGCATCGCGAGCATAAGAAAGTGCAAAAAATTCTGTCTTGATCTCGGCTGATCTTGCCGCTGTATTTCCCGCTGATCTCACAACCGGGACCTTATGCGAAACCGTCGCCGCTTTGATATGGCTGACCTCATTATGTTTTATCGGAAGGACGGCCTCCGGCTCCTGCGTGCCATCGGTTTTGGCTGCGGTGATCGGCCACGAAACTGCTGCGATCGTTCGCATTTGTGGAACAACGGCATTCATTGAGACCGAAGTACCCACGGCGGGGCGGAATATGAAAACACCTGCCAATATCGCGATAGCCGCAAAGGTTGGAACTCCAAACAGAAGCAGCCTCCATGTCTTAACGACCGGCGGCCACGCAAATCCCTGTTCCGATTTCTGCTCGGTTATGCGACGCTTAACTTCCCACCAAACAGCCGGCGAGTCCGCGATATCGTTGATCTCGGAATCGTCGATCGCCGCGTAAGCGATCAGGCTTTTCATGGCCGCATCAAATCTTTCGTCTGACTTATCCTTCAACATAAATAACGCACTCCTTAACGGGCAGTTGTATGGTTGACGCGCCGGATCGCCGGACGGTTTCAATTAAATCTGCCGAATCAAAAAAACGATGGACGTGTTTCAGGAAGGTCGATGGCGGCAATGTGCTATTCTTACGATATTAAGTAAGGAATAAGTGAATAAAGTAGAAATAATACCGCTTGGCGGGATCGGCGAATTCGGGATGAACTGCATGGGCATCCGATATGCCGATGAAATGATAATTGTAGATGCCGGAATGGGGTTCCCGGAGGAAACACCTTTTGGCGTGGATATCTGCATCCCGAATTTTGATTTTCTTGAGGAATACCGCGACGATCTGACGGCGATCATTCTCACCCACGGGCACGAAGACCACATCGGGGCTCTCTCCTATATCCTGCGTAAATTCAACCTGCCCGTGTACTCATCTCGGTTTACGCTCGCCCTGACCGAAAAGCGTTTGGGCGAATACAATATGCTCGACGATGTTCTGCTGCACCGCGTCGAAGCCGGGCAGACTATCGAACTCGGCCATTTTAAAGTTGAGTTTATCCACGCGTCGCATTCTCTTGTCGAGTGTTTTTCGCTCGCGATCCATACACCGGTCGGCACGATCATCCACACGGGTGACTACAAGATCGACGATACTCCCGTTATCGGGGCTCCATACGACCTCAAAACCCTCGGCCGCATTGGAGATGAAGGCGTCCTCGCCCTTCTATGCGATTCAACTAATGCGACCGTGCCCGGACGTACGCCATCCGAAATGGCCGTCATCCCGGCTTTTGAAGAGATATTCGAGCAGACCGAAGGCCGTTTGATCGTATCGACGTTCTCCTCGTCGCTACATCGCCTTCAGATCATTTTCGATGTCGCCCATCAGTTTGGTCGAAAGGTTTGTGTCATCGGTCGGTCGATGCAAAAAAACGTAGAGATCGCGGAGGATCAGGGAATTTTGAAGATCCCATTCGGGACAATGATCGAACTTGGTGCTTCGCGGGCCCTCGACGATGACGAGATCTGTTACCTGGTAACCGGTTCACAGGGCGAACTGCGGGCCGCTCTGTGGAATATGGCAACGTCGACGTTCAAGGGACTAGAGATCGAAAAAGGCGACACTGTTGTACTTTCGGCTCGCATAATTCCCGGAAACGAGAAAAATATCAGCCGGCTGATCGGACATCTCTATAAGCGCGGGGCAAACATCATTGAGGAAAAACGCCGCCTCGTACACGTTTCGGGCCATGCATCGCAAGGCGATATTAAAATTATGGTCGAAACGGCGAAACCGAAATTCGTCATCCCGATCCATGGCGAATACCGAATGCTTTTCCGCCAAAAGGAATTCATAAAGAACCACGTTGGTAGCTATAACGACGAGGACATTATCCTGATCGAAAACGGCAATGTCCTCGAGATCGATCAGTTTGCTGCCAAGGTCGTCGCAAAACACGATATGTTCAAGACCTTTATCGACGAAGAGTCGATGGAGGAGATCGAATACGACATTGTCCGTGAACGCAAGAAACTGGCCTACGGCGGCACGATCTCGCTGGTTGTCATGGTTGACAGCAAGACCCATCAACTTGCCGGCGACCCGCAGATCACATTTCAGGGCGTAGCCGGCCTCGACCCGATGAATGGGTTTGCGGCCAAGGCCCGCGAGACTGTTTCAAAGGCCGTCGCCGATATGAAACGCGAACAGGTCGCCGATAGAGCTGTTTTCAAAGAAAATCTTCGGATCCACCTCAAACGATTTGTACAGAGTGAACTTAGCTCCAAGCCGGTGATCTTAACGACGGTTGTGGAAGTGTGAGTTCTGAAAACGCTCCTACCAGATGCTCCGTCGACGTTTAGTCGACACTCCCATACGTGAAAAGATATCCATCATACATAAGCTGATACCGTTTCCTGTCATAATTGTCCGATGACCGCTCAGGGTATTACATTTCTTTTTGCCGCTACAGAAAACGCATCACAAGGTGGTTCGTCTGAACATATGGTCACGATCTTTCTCATTGAGGTCGTGCTATTGCTGTTTTTCGGCAGACTTTTAGGCGAGGTCATGCAGAGGTTCGGGCAACCCGCCGTCATGGGCCAGCTCATCGCCGGGGTCATCCTGGGCCCATCTCTATTTGGTCACTTTTTCCCGCATCCTTATGAACTTGTTTTTCCGGACGTTCCTGCCCAGAAGAAAATGATCGATGCCATTTCGCAGGTCGGCATCCTCATGCTGCTGCTGCTGACCGGCATCGAAACCGATCTAAAGCTCGTCAACAAGATGCGGAGGACGGCTATTTTTACTTCGCTCGGCGGCATTATTCTGCCATTCGCTTGCGGCTTCATACTTGGCGAATTTCTCCCAAACGAGCTCCTACCCAATCCGTCGCAACGACTCGTTACCGCCCTCTTCCTGGCAACCGCTCTTTCGATCTCGTCTGTGAAGATCGTTGCGATGGTGATAATGGAGGTCGGTTTTCTACGCCGGAATATCGGCCAGATCATTCTTTCGTCCGCCATTCTCGACGACACGATCGGGTGGATAATTATTGCGATCATCGGCGGGATGGCGTCGGGCGGTTCGGTAAATGTTACGGGGGCGGGCCTTGCATTCCTGGGCACCATCGTGTTTCTTGCATTCAGCTTTACGGTTGGGCGCAGGATCATTTCATTCCTGATCCGTTGGACGAACGACAACTTGATAATGGAGATGCCGGTCATTTCCGTAATTCTAGTTGTAATGCTTTTGATGGCGCTGCTGACCGATTTCATCGGCGTCCACACAGTACTCGGTGCGTTCGTCGTCGGCATCTTGGTCGGCCAGTCGCCGATCCTGACAAAACATATCGAGGAGCAGCTTCGAGGGCTCATAGTCGCGTTTTTTGCACCCATCTTTTTTGCGGTCGCGGGACGTGAGATCGACATTACTGTATTAAATAGTGGAGAGCAGTTACTCATCGCGCTGGGTTTTATTTTGATCGCGAGCGTGGGAAAAATGGGCGGTGCTTACATAGGCGGGAGACTTGGCAGTCTTGGCCATAAGGCGTCGACGGCTCTCGCCATTGGAATGAACGCGCGCGGATCGACCGAGGTCATCGTAGCGACGATCGGGCTCTCGCTCGGCGTACTCAATCGCGACCTTTTTACACTTATCGTCGTAATGGCGATCTCCACGACCCTTATCACACCGCCGCTGCTTCGCTGGGCCCTTCAACGGATTCCACCGACCGGTGAAGAGAAGGAGCGGCTCGAACGGGAAGAGGCACATGAAAAAGAATTCGTGCCGAACATCGAGCGGATCCTCGTGGCCGCCGATCAGAGTGCAAACGGCAAGCTTGCATCGCTGTTGGCGGGCCTCTTCGCGGGTAATCAAAAAGTTACGGCAACCATAATGGATTTTAAGTCGCCAGCCTCGACCGCCCCGAAAAAGAGTAAGGGACCAGCCGAGATCGCCAAAACGGCGGTCGCTGCAGGCGCCAAGACAAACCGCGAGAATAGAGAAGTCGGACTCACCCCGGACGAACATCCGACAGTCCTTGTTTCAGAACAAAAAGGAAATGAATTTGCCGACGCCGTGCTGAAGGAAGTCGAAAATGGCTATGACATAGCGTTTCTCGGAGCAGACCGGGCCTTGACCGGTTCGATCGGTAACGACGAGGGCGATACTGACTCGATCGTTCGAATTCTCAAAGAGTTTAAAGGCGTCACCGCTCTGGCTGTTGGCCGGGGCGAAAAGGCATTCCAAAAGCCGGACATTAAATTGAACATCCTGCTTCCCGTTACCGGAACCGACTATTCGCGCCTTGCGGCTGAGATCGCGATCGCTCTGGCCAAAGCCAGTGGCGGGCTTGTTACTACCCTCCATGTCATACCACCCGAGAGCGAGACTAACGTACTTCGCCGGCCCGACGAACTGATCCAATCCGGTCGCAACATCGGAAACGAGATAAAGAAAATGGGCAAGCGTGAGGAAGTAAGCGTTACATCGCTGATGCGACGGGTCAAGTCCCCGGAATTGGCGATCCTTCGACGCTCGGTGTCTGGCAAGCATAATTTAATGGTGCTGGGGGTTAAAATGCGAAGTGGCGAACGCACCTATTTCGGCCATAGGATAGCAGTTCTTCTCGAAAGGTCAGAATGCCCCATCTTACTCATAAATTCCTGATAACTGCGTAAATGTGGAGTAATGATCAACTGACGGCGAGTCCGCCTTGGTTGATGCGGAGTCTCGCGACTATGCGAGTCGGTATTGTATAGTGTTGATAACCTTTTAGTTGCGCTGTGTACGAATTTGAATCTTCGAAAGGCCATTTGCCAGAGCTGAAAATGAAAGAAAGACTTCTTGAATTGGAAAAAACATCTCGCCTGCTTGAGCCGACTATCGTCCAGCGAGCGCTCGTTCGCGATGAGGTCCTTTCGTACTCGGAAGACTTTCTAAATAATATCGGGGATCTCAGAACCTTTATTCCGTCCGAAGACAAGGGCATTGCCCTGCTTAATTCTCCGATCGAAGAAACTGGCATTACGATCGACGAAGCAATTTCACTGCTTCGCGAAAACGTAGATAAACCCGGGCTCAACCCGGCTTCAGGCGGGCATCTTGGTTATATTCCCGGCGGCGGTATCTATTATTCGGCACTTGGCGATTATCTCGCCGACGTTTTCAATCGATACGCGGGAGTCTTTTACGCAAGTCCGGGCGCGGTTCGTATGGAGAACATGCTCATCCGTTGGATGAACGATCTCGTTGGCTATCCGGCGGGAGCGGCGGGAAACCTTACGACCAGCGGCAGTCTCGCCAATATGATCGCCGTAGTCGCCGCAAGGGATGGCAGAAATATCAAGTCAGCGGACGTGCAGCGATCGGTGATCTATCTATCTCGCCAAACCCATCATTCGATCGACAAGGCCATCGGGGTTGCCGGGCTTAGAGAGTGTCCTATCAGATTTGTACCTCTCGACGAAAAGCTGCGGATGGTCCCGTCGGAGCTGTCTCGCTTGATCGTAGAGGATAAAGCGGCCGGCCTTAATCCGTTCCTTATCGTGGCATCTGCCGGCACGACGGACGTAGGTGCTATCGACCCGCTGCCCGATATCGGCGCGATCGCGAAGGAAAACGGGCTGTGGTATCACATCGACGCAGCGTACGGTGGGTTTTTTATTCTTACTGATGAAGGAAAGGAGAAACTAAAAGGGATAGAACTCTCCGATTCACTCATAATCGACCCCCACAAGGGGCTTTTTCTGCCGTATGGACTCGGAGTCGTTCTCGTCAAGGATGCTGGAGACCTTCAGCGGTCGAATAGTTTCAAAGCCCATTACATGCAAGACGCGTTTGCGGGCC
>JBBRSH010000029.1:0-40337 GCA_038245555.1 Pyrinomonadales bacterium
GGACCTCAGAAAAATGGAGAATCTCCGCGGACGACGTTTCTGTGCCGTGCGGATAAAGGGCGACAAACACGAGAGGGCCCTCTCCTGGATCCGCCTCGCCGAAGAGGGACGCGTCCGCCTCACCCGCGGCCCGTGGAACAAACCCTTCATCGAAGAAGCCTGCTCATTCCCCCACGGAGCCCACGACGACCAAATAGACGCCGTCTCCCTCGCCGTCTCAATGCACGAGCGAAAGTCGTCGAAGCTGTTCGTGTTCTAGGGAGCAGTGAACAGTGAACAGTGAATAGTGAAAAGTGATGAGGGATAAGTGAAGAGGGAGAAATGAAAAAACACGAGATGGTCGACAAACTCGAATTTCCTCAGCGTCTCAGCGTCTCCGCGGTGAAAATCCGAGGTTTTTCACTATTCACTTTTCACTATTCACTTTTCACTTTCGTGCATTTTCACTCTTTCACTTTCCTGCGTATCCTTTTATTAGCATTATCGGAGAAAAAATATGGTTGAAAAGGGCATGGAAATAGCTCCTGCCGAGGGCAAACTCGGTGTTTTGTTGGTCGGTTTGGGGGCTGTCAGCACGACGCTGGTTGCCGGGGTCGAGGCAGTAAAGCGGGGAATTTCGCAACCCGTTGGAAGCCTGACGCAGATGGGAACGATCCGTTTGGGCAAGCGGACGGACAATCGTTCGCCGGTGATCAAGGATTTTGTGCCGCTCGCGTCGCTCGACGACATTGTCTTTGGAGCTTGGGATATTTTTCACGACTCGGCATACGACGCCGCGATGAACGCGGGTGTGCTCGATAAGGACTTGCTCAATCAACTCTCCGAGCCACTCGAGAGCTTGAAGCCGATGGCCGCCGTTTTCGAGCAGAACTACGTCAAACGGCTCCACGGCGAAAACGTCAAGACCGGCAAGAACAAGATGGAACTGGCGGAGCAGCTAATTGCTGACATCGCTAAGTTTAAGTCCGATAACGGCTGCTCGCGACTGGTCATGGTCTGGGCGGCGTCGACCGAAATATATATCGAGGAATCGGCTATACATGCGTCGATCGAATCGCTTGAACGGGCGATGTACGACAACGATCCGATGATCGCTCCGTCGATGATCTACGCCTACGCCGCACTCAAATCGGGCGTGCCGTTTGCCAACGGAGCCCCGAACCTGACCGTCGATATTCCGGCCCTGACTGCTCTTGCCAACCAGACTGGAACACCGATCTGCGGCAAGGATTTTAAGACCGGCCAGACGCTGATGAAGACGATCCTTGCCCCGGGCCTCAAATCGCGAATGCTCGGCCTAGACGGCTGGTATTCGACAAATATCCTCGGCAACCGCGACGGCGAGGTCCTCGACGATCCGGAGAATTTCAAATCCAAAGAGGTTTCAAAGCTCTCAGTTCTCGAACACATCTTCCAGCCCGAGGTTTATCCGGACCTTTACGGAGATTTTTCGCACGTCGTCCGAATTAACTATTATCCGCCGCGCGGCGACAACAAAGAGGGCTGGGACGCGATCGACATCTTCGGCTGGCTGGGTTACAAGATGCAGATCAAGATCGACTTTATGTGCCGTGATTCGATCCTGGCGGCCCCGCTGGCCCTCGACCTTGCCCTGTTCATGGACCTCGCTCAAAGGGCCAACATGAAAGGCGTCCAGGAGTGGCTCTCCTTCTATTTTAAGGCACCGCAGACGGCTCCCGGTTTGTATCCCGAGCACGATCTTTTTATTCAACTTATGAAGCTAAAGAACACGCTTCGCCACCTCCGCGGCGAGGATCTAATCACACATTTGGGGCTGGAGTATTACGATTGATGGCACGTCCCCGAAGGGGACAAATGAAATAGCGTCGGGTGAAACCCGACGACTACGATCGCAACAAATTACCGTCCCTGACAGGGACAAACCGAGACGATGGCTCAGACGATCACGGAACTATATTTCCACATCGTGTTTTCGACCAAGAACCGGGTCGACCTTATCAGGCCGGACGTCGAGGATGAACTCTACGCGTATATAGGCGGCATCCTGAACAACCATGGTTCCAAACTGCTGATCGGCAACGGAATCCAAAACCATTCGCACCTTTTGACGTCGTTAAATAAGAACGTACTCCTACCGGACATCGTGGGAACCATCAAACGTGACTCCTCCAACTGGATAAAAACTAGAGGAAGAATGCTTTCAAAATTTGGATGGCAGGATGGCTACTCGGCGTTCACTGTTGGACACTCGCAATTGCCTATTGTCGCTGAGTACATTAGGAATCAAGAAGAGCACCACAAGAAAGTTTTATTTGAAGATGAAATGCGAGGGTTTTATCGCAAATATGAAATTCCATTCGATGAGAAATATGTATGGGATTGAGGAGGATGTTTGGCGTTTCAAGAATACAGACGAGATTGATGTTCACGGTCACAGTGCGTCCCTTACAGGGACGGATATTCATCGCACCGTGTCGTCGGGTTTCACCCGACGCTATTTCATTCGTCCCTTTCAGGGACGACATAGAAGGCTGAAAGGGGCATCAGAAGCGGCCATCTGCGACAAAGGTTTTGCGACGATGTTTAAACTTTTTATGGAAGCATCACGAGATTTTGTGTTTACCTATTGCGCATGGCTTGTTTATTGTGCTAATCATATGTTCTGCGGTGGGCCTTCATACCCGCCAATTCGCCGGAGAGACCTCTCCGGATTTAAAGTCCAGCCAACGCACAATCTTTTGAAATCATCAGTATAGACGACATATCTGCCGCTTCGGGCTTTAGGCAAATATGGTCTTAGGACAACGTCTTTGGGGAACGAGGAATCTGCGAGATTCCCGCCGGGAGATAAAACGATGAAACAGGATACGGCCACAATTAAAGAAAATAGAGGAAACGGGATATTGCTTGACCCGGAACGTAAGAGTCCGCGAGCCGCTGAGTTTGAGGACAAGCTCTCTGACCAGATTGTAGGCCAGGAGCGTGCCGTCAGGCGCGTCAGCGGCCTGTTCCAGATCTATCTCGCCGGCATGAATAATCCGGCTCGCCCCGTGGGAACCATGCTGTTTCTCGGTCCAACCGGCTCGGGTAAGACCCGCGTCGTCGAGGCGGCCTCCGAGGTGCTTTTCAACGAACCGCATACGGTCGTCAAGATCGACTGTGCTGAGTTTCAACATTCGCACGAGATCGCCAAACTCATCGGCTCGCCTCCGGGATATCTCGGCCATCGCGAAACTTCGCCGATGCTGACGCAGGAAAACCTGGATAAGGCTCACACCGAAGAAACCAAATTGACGTTCGTCCTGTTCGACGAGATCGAAAAGGCGTCCGATTCGCTGTGGCAGCTTCTGCTCGGCATCCTCGATAAGGCGACGTTGACGCTCGGCGACAACCGCCGTGTCGATTTTTCGCGAACGGTCGTCATCATGACCTCAAATCTCGGTGCCCGCGAAATGTCCGAAATGATCTCGGGCGGTATCGGTTTCGCACCGACCAAAACCGACAAGGCCAGAGAGGACAACGAGATCGACACCAAGATCTACCGAACGGCTCTTGAGGCGGCGAAACGTAAATTCTCGCCCGAGTTCATGAACCGTATCGACAAGGTCGTCGTTTTCCGCAGCCTCAAGGAACATCACCTCCGCCAGATACTCGACATCGAACTTCGTGCGGTGCAGGCCCGGATCACCGAATCCGCGGGAACAAAGTTTGTTTTCGAATGTACGACCGAAGCGAAAGAGTATCTCTTGAGCGAAGGTATCGATCTCAAATACGGTGCACGTCACCTGAAACGATCGATCGAACGATTTCTCGTCTACCCGCTCTCAAACCTGGTCGCGACCGAACAGGTGGAGACTGGTGATCTCGTGCTGGTCGACTATAACGCCGACAGCCAAACCCTATTTTTCACCAAGCAGGCTGGCAAGCTGATCATTGCTGATGTGAGTAATGACGAAACGGAAAACACGCCGCTCGTCAACGCCGACGCCGTCGGTGTGCCGCTGCCCCAGGTCGCGGCTGCTCCGCAGATGAGCAAGTCAAAAGGCGAGAATAACGAAGTTTAGGCTGGGTCTTTGATCAGGGAGCCGGATCTGCGGCTCCCTTTACTTGCTATTGTGATGCAACGTGCGTGCGACAGCCTCGTGCCATTGTTGCAGCAGTTCGGACGCCCGATCGGCCGGCATCCGAGGCTCGAACCTCCGGTCAGCAGTCCAGTGACTGGCCAGATCGCTCTTTGACAACCAAACCCCAACCGCTAAACCCGCGAGATAAGCGGCACCGAGCGCGGTAGTTTCGGACGTTTTTGATCGGACAACCGGCAATTGCAGGATGTCGGCCTGAAACTGAAGCAATGCAGAATTTGTCGTTGCCCCGCCATCAACTCGGAGCTCGGTCAAGGCAACACCAGAGTCGGCATTCATCGCAGTCAGCAGGTCGGCGGTCTGAAAAGCGATCGCTTCAACTGCCGCTCGGGCGATATGTGCCCGCCCGGTTCCGCGGGTCAGGCCCGTTATCGTCCCGCGTGCGTCCTGATCCCAGTACGGCGCTCCGAGCCCGACAAACGCAGGTACGAAATAGACGCCGCCATTATCGTCAACCGAGCCCGCCAGGTCCTCGACATCGGACGACGCGGCAATGATCTGTAGCGAGTCGCGAAGCCACTGGATGACCGCTCCGCCGATAAAGACACTGCCCTCGAGTGCGTATTCGGTCACGCCCTCGATCTGCCATCCGACGGTCGTCAGCAGGCGATGTTTCGATTCGACCGGACGAGTGCCGATGTTCTGGAGCATAAAGCACCCTGTTCCGTATGTATTCTTGGTCTCTCCGGTGGCGAAACATGCCTGCCCAAACAGGGCGGCCTGCTGGTCGCCGGCGATCGCGGCGATCTTGATGCCTCGTAGTTCGGCGGGAGTTTGGATCTCGCCGTAGACCTCGGATGACGAACGCACTTCAGGCAGAATGGCACGCGGCACGTCGAAGATCGAGAGCAGTTCGTCATCCCATTCGAGACGATGGATATTGAACAGCATAGTTCGCGATGCGTTCGAGACATCTGTTATGTGCAGGTTTCCGTTTGTGAGTTTCCAGACGAGCCAGGAGTCAATAGTGCCGAACACAAGCTCACCGGCTTCTGCCTTCTCGCGGGCAAGCGGTACATTGTCGAGCAGCCATTTGATCTTACTTGCACTAAAGTAGGCATCAACCTCGAGTCCCGTCTTCGATCTGATCTGATCAGCGTGACTCGTCCGCACCAAATCGCAGATGGCAGATGTTCGCCGGTCCTGCCAGACGATCGCATTGTGGATGGGCTCACCGGTTCGGCGGTCCCAGATCACCGTGGTCTCACGTTGGTTGGTAATGCCGACAGCGGCAATATCGATGGAAGTGAGACCTGCCTTAAGGAGCGCCTCGACCGCGGTCGAAACCTGCGTTCGCCATACCTCTAACGGATCGTGCTCGACCCAACCGCTTCGCGGAAAGATCTGAGCAAATTCCGCTTGGGCAACCGAGATCTGGTTGCCGTCACCGTCGAAGATGATCGAACGGCTGCTCGTGGTGCCCTGGTCGAATGCGAGAATATAGGACATACCGATTTTTGGTGCGACCGTTGCATTACATATACGCGTGGCGTAATATGAGGGTCTGCAAAAGATCAATTATGAACGACAACACTCTCGATGATCTGGAACGGCTATTTCTTTCGCTCTCCGATAAGACCCGTCTTCGGCTCGTCATGCTGATGAAGAGCGGGGAAGTTTCGGTCGGCTATCTTGCTGATTCGCTCGAACAAAGCCAGCCGAAGATATCGCGTCACCTCGCATATTTGCGTAACGCTGGACTCGTGTCAACACGGCGCGACGGCAAATGGATCTATTATGCGATCGAACCTCCGCAGAACATTGCAGCCAATCGCGTCCTAATGGAAATTCTTGGTTCTCCGGACTCCCGCGAAGATCGAGTTGTCGCCCCGAAAGCGTCAGGATATTCGGATATGCAGCAGACGTTCGAGTCAGAATATGTTCCACAAGAGATCGATATTTATTTGTTATAGTCCCGACTATTTCTCGTAGGGACAATGGCGGCATCCGCTGTCGCAGCATTTGCCGCGGTCGAGAAGATATTTCCGCGTCAGCACCATCAGCCCTTCGTCAAAATAGAAATCGATCCCTTCGACAAAAGTTTTTGGCGGCTTATCCGGGATGTCAGCCGATTCATCAATGTCGTTCATATAAAGCCAGAAATTCCTTGTTTCCCTCGGCACCTAGAATGGGCGATTCGATAGTGCCGGTTGCGCGCAGACCGAGCGACACAGCGAAATCATTGACCTCGCGGACCACCCGCTCGTGTTTCTCCGGATCTTTGACAATTCCGCCCTTGCCGACCTCGCCGCGGCCGACCTCGAATTGAGGTTTGATCAGGAGGATTATCTTCCCTTCGGATGTAAGGAGCGGCACGATCGCCGGCAGGATCTTTGTCGCCGAGATGAACGATACATCCATAACGGCTATATCGAATTTGCCGGGAAAATCTTCGGGCTTCATCTCGCGGGCGTTCTTGTTTTCCCGGACATCGACGCGCGGATCGCTTCGTAGGCTCCAAACGATCTGGTTCGTTCCGACATCGATCGCCGTGACCTGTTCAGCACCGTGCTGCAATAGGCAATCGGTAAATCCGCCGGTCGACGATCCCACATCGAGACAGGTACATCCGGTAACACGTATATGAAACTCGTCGAGTGCCTTTTCGAGCTTCAGTCCGCCGCGTCCGACGTACCTGGCTTCCGGCGAATCGCCCTTGATCCGGATGACGGCGTCGACACTGACAGGGTCCGAAGGCTTTGCGATCCGTTTTTCATCGGCGAGTACGACACCGGCCATTACGAGTGCGTGGGCCTTTGCCCGGGAATCGGCGAGGCCAAGAGAAACGAGCACCTTGTCGATCCGCTCGCGTTTGCTCACAGTGCAAACCTCTGTCCGGTATGACTCACAAAGAAACCGAGCGTTTTGACCTCGGCGAGTTTGGCCTTGTTACCCTGGACCAGCGGGTTGCTGTGATTGAAATGAATGAAATGAACCTTCGCCCGGTCTCTAGCTGGCAGATCTTTGAGCAGTGCCATCGTCTCGGTAACAAACGGATGCGGCACCCCGCTCATCGGACGTGCGATCTCGCCGTCGGCATAAAAAGTGCCGTCGATCAGAAGGTAGTTGGCGCCTCGGACAACATCGGGAAGCGAGGCAGCCCATTTCTGCCACTTGTCGATATCGGGGATAAAGACAAGCGTTTTCGACGCGGTCTTGATGCGATAGCCGACGGTTTCCGAAAACTCATCCCGATGCGGGACCAAAAACGGTTCGACCGTGATCCGGTCGTTGAGGATCACGGACGTTTTGTCCGCAAGCGGTTTGATAGCGATATTCCTGAGAGAAACAAGCTGAGACCATGGAGCACTTGTCTCGAGCATCTGTTTCATTCGAGGCATCGCATAGACCGCAACGCCATTTGTATTCATCGCCTCGCGGCCGAGAAACATCAGACCCGTGTAATGGCCGATATGAGCATGGGTCAGAAAGATCCCGGCAAGGTCATTTGTTCGGTCCTGGGTGACCTCCTTGAGAAGGTCGAACTGTTCGGGCAGATCCGGCGTCGCGTCGAATATCCATCGGCTATTCGAGTCGGGATCGACCAGTGCGATCGACGAGACGGTTTGCCTCAACCGCGGGTCCTTTCTCGCTGCCCGACAAAATGGCGTCTCACATCCCATTTGCGGAATGCCCGCATCCTGGGCGATGCCAAGCACGACGACATAAGGCGATGCCGCAACTAAGTGTGCGGAGATGACCAATATCGATACCAGTGCGGCGATCGTAAGCCTCATTTTTTTAGCTGTTCGAAAGTGATATTCTAAGCAAAATGGCGAAGGAAACAAAACTGAACGGGTGTGCACGGTACGCGTGGTTCTTACTCGGTTATAACATCCTGGTCATTCTTTGGGGAGTATTTCTTCGTTCTTCAAAGAGCGGCGACGGGTGCGGCCAACATTGGATCACGTGCAACGGCGAGACTATACCCTCGGCACCGCAGTTGAAGACGGTCATCGAGTTTTCGCATCGAATAATGAGCGCCCTCGATGGCGTTTTAGTTTTGATATTGCTCATATTTGCATTCGTTGTATGGCGAAAATTGCGGACGCCGGGTGCGAAATACTCACTTTATGCTGCGATCCTCTCCCTGTTCTTTGTTGCAACTGAAGGAGCGATCGGGGCCGGACTGGTGCTTACGGGCAATACTGCCGAAACACTTACTTTTGCCCGCCCTTTTTGGATGGCGGGGCATCTTGTAAATACATTCATTCTGCTGGCCTGTTTGACTCTGGCGGCGTGGTTTGCCGGAGGCGGCGGCCGTCTGAGTCTTAAACTTTCGGGCACGGTCAAGGGCGTGCTTGTACTGGGCATATTTGGAATCTTACTTGTGGGAGTGACTGGCTCGATCGCCGCCCTTTGTACGATGCTGTTTCCGTCTGGAACACTGAGCGAAGGCCTCGCCAGCGACTTTTCATCGACATCCAATGTCCTCTTGCGAATCCGGCCCGCCCATCCGTTCATTGCTGTCCTGTCCGCCGTTTATCTTGTTTTTGCGAGTGGTTGGCTCAAGCGGGAATCGGGAAATGATGCAGGCGTTTCGCGATGGTCCGGCATCCTATCCATTGTTCTGTTATGCCAACTCGCCTTTGGTGCCGCAACCCTTCTGACGCTCGCTCCGATAGTGATGCAGATCGGGCATCTCTTACTTGCGGACGCGGTCTGGGTAAGCTTTGTAATGCTTGCGGCAAATTTGCTGGCGAGCAGGAATGTTGTGGATCAAGAGACAGTGGGCACGTCGCTACCTTGATTCCCGCCACAAGCGGCCGCGTTCGACAAGGGCGTCGAGTGAATCCTGAAGCTCGCCGTGCTTGGCCTCGATCTCGGCCTGGTCGGCCTCCTGACCGACATAGATAGGCTCGCCGAATAATGCGATAGCCGACGAAAAAGGGAATGGTATCTGGAGTCGGTCCCAGCTATTCATTTTCTGGTGCTTCTTTGATTCGACGATCACCGGCACAACCGGATTTCCGGTTCTCTTGGCCAAAATAATGGCTCCGATCTTTGATCGGTATCTTGGGCCCCGAGGGCCATCCACCGTAAGCGAGGCGGCGTGTCCCTCAAGCATCGACCTTGTGAGGTTTGCTAGTGCCTCTGAACCGCCGCTTGACGACGAACCGCGGAGCACCCCGAACCCAAATCGCTGCATAACTCTCGCGAGGTATTCCCCGTCGAAGCTGCGAGATGTTAGGAAAAGGGTCCCGCGGTGCTTGAGAATATAAGTGGTGAGGAACATCCGATCATGCCAATATGCGTAGATCGGCAGAGTTCCGTCCGATTCGAGCGCGGTTAGTTGTTCGTTTTCACGGGCGTCAAATCTGGTCAGGGAGCCTACGACTTTGATCGAATAATAGAATGCGACGCCGGCCAACCGTATGACGAATCGTTTCCTGAGCGGATAGTGCGCTAGTGAGGCAAAAGGGGTACGCATTCTGGTTTTGTTCATTCACCGATAGAAAATAACTAGCAAGTTGGGGTATTATTTGCAACAACGACTTACCGGAAATCGTAATTCCTTGTAGCTTATTCGAGCGATTATGCAGCGACGAATTCTCATTATCGACGATCATGACGATCTAGCGACGTCGCTCGAGGAAGTATTCGTCAACGTCGGTCATCTGGTGCATATTGTTGCCGATCGCGAGACGGCCGCGGCGATCGAAAATATTGAGGCGTTTGACCTTGTAATTACTGACGTCGACGTCGAAGGCAATGTGTCTGGAAATAGTCTCAACGGGAACTCGCCCGTCTGCTTGCCGTCAAATATTGCCGGAAGCCCCGACGAACACGTAAAAGCCTTTAAGATTTGCGCGTCCAACTTTCGGCGCGACAAGTTTGACGAAGAGGAACTAAAAAATCTGGTCGCTACGATCCTTGATTATAAGATCCGATATGTCGACAAGACCGAATTCGTCCGCGACCTCCATGAAAACATCGAATTTGATCTGCCGAGCGCGATATCGATCATGCACATCGTGCTCGAATACTTGATGAAAAGAGTCGAGAAGCTTGGCGTTGTCAGTCCTGAAAAGTCGAACTTGTTCGTAGCTCTCGACGAGGCATTTGTAAACGCGGTCAAACACGGAAACAAGTACGATTCGAACAAGCTTGTGCGCATTGCCGCCGAAGTCTCAAAGCAGGAAGCCAAATTTACCATCGAGGACGAAGGCGACGGCTTTGATGTGACAAATATCCCCGACCCGCTCGACCCGCAAAACCTATTCAAAACCTCCGGCCGCGGAGTGCTGTTTATCTACAACATCATGGACGAGGTCAAATACAATGACCGTGGCAACCGGCTTACGATGGTCAAGAAAAGCGACTCGACCATCGACGCCGACGCATGATCGATCACTTCATTTTTTCGAGCTCCGTGCGGATTTCGTCGTTGGTGGGTCGCTTTCGGTAATCAGATTCGACCTTAGCCCAAACGACCTTTCGATTCTTGTCCAAAATGTAAACGGCCGGATGCGGAATTCCGTCAAACCCTTTATCCGCGTAGGCCGGATCGTAGAGTCCATAAGCATCTATGGTTTTATGACCGGGGTCAGAAAGCAGGGGGAAAGTAATCTCCCCTTTTCCGTCTTTCGCTATCTTTTCGCGAAGACTGATCGAACGTGGAGCCGGGTCAATGGTAACAGCGATCAGAATGAATTTGTCGTCATTTTGTTTCAGCGCTCTGAGCTCGGCCAACTGCCGAGCACAGTACGGTCACCAGTATCCTCTGTAAAAAACCAAAACCACGGGCTGTTTTAGCTTGGACAGTGTGACGGCTTTGCCAGTTTCATCGTTGAGCGTAAAGTCAGGCGCCCGCTCGCCGATTGTCATAGGATCAGTATTCTGACGGGCGGTTTTCTCGGGAGCTTTTTGCGAAAATGCCGACATCGCTACTAGAATCGTAAGTAGACACGTGTTAAATAATTTTGTTTTCATGTTTGTACCAGGTTTACAGAATCGCTGCGACCATAACAATCGGTTGAGCTTTCAGAGTAATATAAAGCGCTCGATTTTACTATAATAGTCGCATGAAGGTCACAATTGCCCAGATCAACACAACTAACGGTGACATTGCGGGCAACACTCTGAAAATAATTCAGGCGATAAAAAAAGCCAAAAAGGACCGCTCGAACCTCGTCGTTTTTCCCGAAGTTGCCACTCACGGCTACACCTCGCAGGATTGGTTTCAGGATGCGGACATCATAGATCATGCGCATGATCCGCTCGATAGTATCGTCCCGGCAACGAGCGGTATCACGGCTATTGTCGGAACGATCCGGCGTACGGGCGATAAGGACGGGCGGCAATTGTTTAATGCCGCGGCTGTGATTCACGACGGCGTACTGCTTGGCTTTGCCGACAAGACGCTTCTACCCGAGTACGATGTATTCGACGATCCGCGTTATTTTGAACCATCGGACCATAGACGGATATTTGAGGTGAACGGCGTTAAACTCGGTATTGTAGTTTGCGAAGATTTTTGGAATGACAAGACATTTTGGAAGGATCGGCTATATGAAAGCGATCCGACCGACGAAGTCATCGCGATGGGAGCGGACGTTATCGTTTCGGTCAACGCGTCGCCTTACAATAAAGGCAAAATAAAGCTTCGTTGCGACATGGTCGCTCACCGGGCAAAGGCCCAAAACATACCTATCGTATTTGTTAATCTTGTCGGTGGCAATGACGGTATCATCTTCGACGGAGCCAGTCTGATTGCCGATGAGGAAGGAGACATTATTCTCCAGGCAACGGCGTTTGAGGAGTTTGTGGAGACCGTCGAGCTCGATGTTCGTAAGCCCGATTCTCGTGGAATTACTGGAAGCGAGATCGAGTCCATTCACGATGCTCTCGTACTTGGCATTCGCGACTATGCACGCAAGAATGGTTTCAGAAAGGCGTTGCTGGGGCTTTCAGGCGGCATCGATTCGGCGCTCGTCGCGGAGCTCGCTGCTGAAGCGATCGGAGCAGAAAATTTGCTTTGTGTGATGATGCCTTCGCCGTTTTCGTCCGAGGGGAGCATTATAGACTCCGAAGAATTGGTCCGAAACCTAGGCTGCCAAGGCCGAATTGAACCGATCTCGGATTCCTTTGAGGTGCTTCTAAAACAAATGAACTTGCATAGCCCTACAAAGGGCGGCGAGAGTCTGGCGGCTGAGAATATGCAGTCCCGAATTCGCGGCGTCATCCTTATGGCCATTTCGAACTCGGAGGGCCGCCTGCTTCTTTCAACCGGCAACAAGAGCGAACTGGCGGTAGGTTACTGCACGCTTTACGGTGATACGAACGGTGGACTTGCCGTACTCGGGGATGTACTTAAGACCGAGGTGTGGCAACTGGCACGCCAGATAAATAGCGCAGCCGGCCGTGAGGTCATTCCAAATAAGATCATCGACAAAGCTCCTTCAGCCGAGCTCGCGCCGAATCAGTTCGATCAGGACAGCCTGCCGTCATACGAGTTGATGGACCCGATCTTGAGAATGTATTTCGAGCAAAAGGCTTCCCCGGCCGAGATCATCGCGGCCGGCAACGACTCTCAACTTGTCTTCAATACTCTCAACAAGGTCGAATCGCCTGCGAACGAATTCAAACGCCAACAGCTGCCGCCCACACTGATTATCTCGAAGAACGCTATCGGCGTCGGACGGAGACGACCTATCACCCATAAATACCGCAGGTCGGCGGGTTGAATTGGCACGATTAAATAGATCGATCAAAATTTCCGCAAGAAATAATCGAACTATCGTTCAATACTCAACAGCAGTATGCTGAGGAATTATTGAACGGAGTTTAAAATGTCGAAATTTGATAGCCCTTTGAATAACGTCAAGATCGCGAGCCCGTGCTCGGCAAACTGGAATGAGATGTACGGCGACGACCGTAAACGGTTCTGTGGCGAATGCAAGCTGAATGTTTACAACCTGTCGGGAATGACCAGAGAAGCAGCGGAAACCTTGCTACAGAACTCGGAGGGCCGGCTGTGTGTAAGGTTTTACAAACGCCCGGACGGAACGGTGCTGACGGAAGATTGTCCGGTGGGTTGGGCAAAGGTAAAACAGCGAACTAAGGTTTTCGCGACGGCGGTCATGTCGATGTTGATAGCGTTGTTTGGCGGCCTATTTTTTGTTTCGGTTACTTCGAAACAGAAAGGTCAGATCGGTGTACTGAGAAACCCATTCGCATCCCCAACACCGGACTACCCGCCAACTATGGGCGCGATTGCAATGCCAAGCCCGACGCCGACTCCAAAAGCGAGCCCCTCACCGCGAAAGTCTAAGACTATGGAAGAGATGGTCGGGAAGATAGTAGTACAGCCAAAACCGAATCACGATTAGTTTTTTACAAAATAACCTTGCCGGGCTCTTATTCGCACGTTGGCACGATCCCGTACTCCTACGTCGAGTTTTACGAATTTATTTGGCGGATACTCTGCATCGGAATAATACTGGATAAGGTATTGCGAGCGAAGTTCATTGGCAAGCTGACGGAAGATCCGTTCGAGGGCTACTTGATTACTTCGCAAATTATTCTCGTTTTGATAAATGTCTTTAGTATCGATAGGTGCGAACTTCGGCATGAAGGCCGTTCCTCCGGTGTCGTCTGCAAACTGCCGCATGTTTTCCTGCCCGAATAAGCTCATTTGATTCAATTGATACGATGAGCCGGCCGGGTTGATCGAGTAGAACACAATATCGGCATTTTGCAACGACTTCAAAACACGAATGCGTTCCTGGCGAGCTGCCTCATCACGATTTGCCACCGTCAATTGACGCAAGGTCTTGCTGTCAATGGTGTTCATCTTCTCTCCGATTTTCTTGTAGCCGTCCTGTAAAGCGGTTGCGATCCGAGCACTGTTGGTGTCCTCTCCGTCCGAAATCACGATGACAACACGGCGAGTTCCGTCAGGAGCATTCTTTCGTAGGTAGTCAGCTGCGGCAGAAACCGTATCGTAAAAGGCCGTAAACTCTTTGGTCGGCGTGATCGAACGGACGTTGACTGCGGACTTTTCCGCTGTATCGCGAGCCTGAACCAAGATCGGTTGTGATCCGATGGTGAAGATCGTTGCTCGATCATTTGGCCGCATCACTTCCTGCAGAAATTTCGCCGCAGTATCCTGTTCGAATTTGAACATTGCGTCAGTACTCGCGGAAACGTCGAATAGAAGCGTTATCTCAAGCGGTACGACATCCGAAGTTCCAATGTTTTCGATCGTTTGATTTTTTCCTTCTTCGGCAACTCGGAAATCCTGAGCCTTTAAGCCTAACACGGCCTTGCCTTCAGAGTCGGTTATCGAAACCGGTATCACAACCAGCCGCGACTCGACCTTAATTACGTCGTCGTCTGGTGTGGGCTTTGCTTTAGGGGATGGCGTCGGCGTCTGACCGTATGCCGATACCGAAAGCAACGTCACTACCGTGAGCCATCTCAAATGTCGAAAGAAGTTTGAAGACATGATTGTGAACCCGACAAAATCCAAAGGGCACCGCGGCTGAGTGAGATTTCTGGATCTCAGCCGGAAGTGCCCTCTGAAAAAGTCAATTAATGATCGGTCGTAGCTTTAACTTCGACGTTTTGGTTGAGGCCTCTGCTGACGAGGAGTTTAATCTCAACACGGCGGTTCTGTTCACGGCCCTCTTTGGTCGTGTTGTCCGCAACTGCCTGCAGCTCGCCAAAGCCGTAGGACGGCGTAAAGCGCCGAAGTGAGATATTATGTGTCTCGATGAGGTAGTCTCTTACGGCCTTTTCACGCCTTTCGCTAAGAGCCTTATTCATCTTGGTGCTACCCTCTGCCGACGCAAAGCCGGTAACCTCGATCATATAACCTTTCAACGAACCCGCGCTCGCAGCAAGCTGGTCAAGCGAAGCTTTTGTTTCCGGTGAAAGCACCGCACTGCCGACCTTAAAATTAACAGTTGCCGAGGTTTGAACGACGTAGTCATCAAGATCAGTAATGCGTTTATTGGTAGCGTTTACACCGGCTACTGCGGCGTCCGCAGTATCTTGAGCAGCCTTTGCACCACCCTTCGCCGCGTTTGAGATCGCCATTAACTCGTCGATCTGGCCCGAGACACGTTGAGCATTCTGCTCGGCTGCTGTGAGCCTCTCTTCGGCGGGAGTAACACGAGTATCGATCGCTTGCGCCGTCTGTAAGCTCGTTTTGTCGAATCTTACTTTAGTAACCGCGACACTGCCGCCACTGTCACCAACCCCTTCTACATCCATGTTCAAGCCGCGAACGATCGATGTCACAGCGTATTTATCGCCCCCGAAAAATGCGTTATTTTTAATGCTTGCATTCGGCGCGATCACGACCTTTGTGTCAACACCGGTCATGTCTCGTAGTACAAACGTGCTGTCATTCTCCTTTGAGACGACCACGCCTTTGATCTTATATTTTTGTCCAGAGACGGCGCTGCGTAACTGGGCGTTTTGAGCAAAAAGGCTCATTGCACTCATGGCGATCGCTAAGGCGATTACGGAAATCTTCTTATACATTAATACCTCCTAAAGAAAGAAAAGTGAGTTTAAGTAAAAACAAAACCGTCCTAATAGACGCTAATTCGACCCACGGGGTTGTCGTCTAAAAGATTGCGTTCATCTTACTAAACTGCTGACACAAATGAATGTCTTATAAAAGACATTCGTGAATATATTGTCGACGGGGTCTTTCGGCAAATCTGATCTTCGTAAGAAACTTCAACTCATTAAGCTTGATTATACATTAAACAACGTTTAAAGGAAACCCCTTTTCGACGCATCTAATAGTAACCTTTACCTTTTTGTTAGATAGCAAAGGGAGCATGTTCGAGATACCTCTTTAAGTAAGCCAGGAATTTCTCAGCATCCGCGCCGTCTACTATGCGATGATCGTAAGTCAACGCAAAGTAAGCCATCTGACGGATCGCAATGTAATCGTCTCCATCCGATGACGTCATTACCTTAGCTCGTTTTTCGATCGTGCCTACGCAAAGAATGGCGACCTGGGGCTGATTGATGATCGGCGTGCCAAAAAGTCCGCCAAACACCCCCGGGTTTGTGATCGTGAAAGTGCCGCCTTGAACTTCGTTGGGTTGAAGCTTCTTGGTGCGGGACCTATCTGCCAAGTCATTTGCTGTTTTTGCTAGCTCTGAAAGTGACAGTGTGTCGGCGTTTCTGATAACAGGAACTATCAATCCCCAATCGAGCGCGACCGCCATGCCAAGATTGATATCGCCTTTGTAAATAATGTTATCGCCATCAACCTGAGAATTCACGATGCGAAATTCGCGTATTGCCGCCGTCACCGCTTGAAAAATGAAAGGCATGAATGACAGCTTTGTGCCAAAGCGAGCCTGAAACTCGGCCTGGTTTGCCGCACGGAATTTGGCGACGTTTGACATATCGATCTCGTAGACGCTGGTCACGTGTGCCGATGTTTGCTTGGACATCGTCATGTGGTCAGCGATCTTTTTACGCATGACCGACATTTTCTCCACTCGGTCTTCCATTGAACTAAGCGACTGCGCCGCCGGGGATTCAAATCTTGGAGCCGGAACAACAGCGGGAGCGGCGACCGTTGAACCTTTCACCAGCAAGTCCTGAGGACGTAGAGCGGCACCCGTCTCTATAAACGAAAGAATATCGTGTTTCGTGACGCGCCCGCTCAAACCTGAGCCCTGTATTCGGGAAATGTCGACGCCGTGTTCACGCGCAATGCTGCGAACTAAAGGGCTCGAACGCTGGCGGCGAAGCTCATCGACCGTCGCCCCGCCATTCGAAGCACCTGCGGCTGCGGTCAAGGTCTGCATCGGCTGCGGGATCACTGGGGCCGGTGCGACGGGAGCGGCGATGCGTGCGACAGGTTCCGGTATAGATGCGGATCTTGCGGCCAATGGGGCGGAACCTTCAGCTCCGACCAAAGCCAAAACGGCACCGACCTCAACCGTTTCTCCTTCGTTAACCTCTATCGACAAGACCGTGCCGGCCGCCGGCGAAGGTACTTCGGCATCGACCTTATCGGTCGATATCTCAAGCAGTGGCTCGTCTTTTTCGATCCTGTCTCCGACCGATTTGAGCCATTTGGAAACCGTGCCCTCGGTGATCGACTCCCCCATTTGGGGCATGACGATCTCGGTCGCTTCGTCGGTTCGTGCCGCAGCCGCCACGCCGACTTCTGCTACCGGTTGGGGTGCGGCTTCAGATTGTTTTATCTCAACGACCACGGCAGGAGTGGGCTCTGCCGAAGGAGCCGACACATCTCCGTCCGCCCCAACGACAGCGAGGATCGTACCGACCTCGACTGTCTCACCCTCTTGATGGCGTATCTCAAGCACTTTGCCGGCGCCGGGGCTTGGCACTTCTGCATCGACCTTGTCGGTCGAGATCTCAAGGATCGGTTCGTCTTTTTCTACCTGTTCACCGACCTGTTTTAGCCACTTCGAAACAGTGCCTTCAGTTATCGATTCGCCCATCTGAGGCATCACGACCTCAACACTCATAATATCTCCGTATAGAAATCGAAATTGCGTTCAATTTAATAGGATACAAGAAAAGCAGAGCGTAAGAAAATGTGGCGATAATAGCGAGGGCGACAAATGTGGAGCAGCACTGTCTGCCGTAGCAGAGATGAGGTTCCTGCAACGCAAAGAATTTTTCATTCTCCGCCTGTATGTTTGAGATATTTTTTCAGATAATGTCTGATAAGCCTACCAATCAACCTCAAGTGCATGGTAGCCGACCTTATCCGAATTTAGGAAGAACCGAATTTATGAAAACGAAAATCTTATTGTGCTCGGTAATAATTGGAATATCGACGATCACGTCGTTCGCCCAGGAAAAACGTGTATTTACAACCGAGGATTATGCCCGGGCCGAACGGATGCTGAGCTCAGGGACCGCACCACTTATTGATCGGGCTACTGTCCGGCCGGTGTTTTTGCCGGACGGGACCTTTTGGTATCGCGTGCTGACCCCTACCGGAAGCGAATATGTTCTGGTAGATCCCGTCGACGGTTCTAAAAGGACAGGTGCAAACCTTGCTGCTATCGGCGTGACCGCCCAAGGCGGAGGTGGTGGGGGCGGACGCTTCGGCGGTGGTGTCGGCGTAACGTCACCGGACGGTAAGAGGTCTGTCTCTATCAAGGACTTCAACCTTTGGGTTAAAGACATTGCCACTGGCAGGGAAACACAACTCACAACTGACGGCATTAAGAACTATGGCTATGCGACGGACAACGCCGGTTGGACAAAAAGCGACCGGGCAATAGTTGTCTGGTCCCCAGATTCGAAAAAGATCGCCACTTACCAACAGGATGAGCGTAATGTGAGCGACAGCTATCTGGTCTCGACAAATGTCGGCGCCCCGAAATTGAGTGCATGGAAAAGTGCTCTACCCGGCGACACGAATATCCAGATGATCAGGCGGGTCATCATAGACGTCGACAACGCGAAAGTCATCAGCCTGCAACTGCCACCCGACCCTCATCGTTCGACCGAGTGCGATGATATAGCATGCGGAGGCGTCTGGTCGGACGTTGCCTGGAGCCCGGACAGCAGCCATCTCGCGTTTGTTTCAACGTCGAGAGATCACAAAAAAGAGAATCTTCGTGTTGCCGATGCTGCCACAGGAGCGTACCGAGACGTGTTGGAGGAGGTTAGTCCGACTCAATTCGAATCCGGCCAAGGCGCCACGAGCTGGCGTTATTTGCCGGGCAGCAACGAATTCATTTGGTTCAGCGAAAACGACGGTTGGGGACATCTATATCTTTACGACCTGACCACAGGAAAGCTGAAGAACCGCATTACAACGGGCGAATATGCGGTATGGCGCATAGATAGGGTGGACGAAAAAGAGCGGGTGGTCTATTTTATTGCTGGGGGACGTGAAAACGGCAATGATCCCTATTTCGGGCATTCGTACAGTGTCGGATTTGATGGTAAGAACCTAACTCTGTTGACGCCTGAAACTGCGAATCATGATGTGACATGGTCACCAAATGGAAAGTATTTTGTTGATAATTACTCGACGCCCGATATTCCAGCCGTTGCGCTTCTGCGTGATTCGAAAGGTAAACAGATCGCAAAATTGGAAGAAGCGAATGTTTCAAGGCTTGCGGCTACTGGTTGGAAAGCTCCAACTCGTATTACTGTGAAGGCCCGGGATGGTGTGACCGACCTTTACGGTTTACTGTATACGCCTTCGAATCTGGTCGCGACGAAGAAATACCCGATCATCGATTACATTTATCCCGGTCCGCAAGGCGGAAGTTTTGGGTCGCGATCCTTTAACGCGTCACGCGGAGACAATCAAGCCTTGGCGGAGCTTGGATTTGTTGTGGTTCAGATCGATGGGATGTGTAACCCCTTGCGTTCCAAGAAGTTTCACGACTCCTGCTATGGCGATATGGCTGACAATACGCTGCCCGATCAAATTGAAGGGATAAAACAGCTTGCGGCAAAATATCCGTATATTGACGTAAATCGCGTCGGTATCTGGGGACACTCCGGAGGAGGTTTTGCGACCGCGGCAGCTATGTTCCGCTATCCCGATTTCTTCAAAGTCGGCATTTCGGAATCCGGCAACCACGACAATCGCAATTACGAAGATGATTGGGGCGAACGATACATCGGACTGCTCTCCGGCGACAATTACGAGAAGCAGGCGAATCAAACATATGCCAAAAACCTTAAGGGACATCTCCTGCTGGCTCACGGCACAATGGATGACAACGTTCCGCCCAACAACACGCTGCTCGTTGTCGATGCCCTGATCAAGGCCAACAAGGATTTCGACTTGCTCATGATCCCGAATGCTCGCCACGGATACGGAGCAGCAAGTTCTTACATGATGCGTCGGCGTTGGGATTATTTTGTGCGTTATCTGTTGGGAGCTGAACCGCCGAGCGGATACGAGATCAAGGCGAAACCAGACCCTCGACTGACGACGGGTCAGTAGACTTGATTCTGGTCGTAAAGAAGTGGCTGTGGCGTTGCGAAACGCCACAGCCACTTTTCATATTGGCGCTATACACGATGCCGCTAGATCAGTTTTTCAGTTCTGCTGTATCGTCCTCACTCGAATCGAACAAGACACTTATCGGCGTGTATGCGGGCGGAAGATCGGCAGCTTGCTGCACGATGTCCTTCTGCAATTGATCGACGGCGTTGCGGGCACGTTCAAAATCGGCGGACTCGATCTTAAGCGTAACTTTGCCTTCGCTGTTTGGCATTTCTTTGAGCTTTGTGAGGGATTTAGCCCGGATCTCTATTCGCGATCCTCTCTTGAGAACTCCTTTCTTAAATCTGACGTCGAGGATCTCGCTTACGGGCAGGCGAGATTCCTTGATACCGTTTGAGATCAGACCGAAAAGTTTGGACTCAAACTCTATCACGATACCAGCGCTCGAAAACTTAGCCACGCCATTTATTTGCGATAAGCCGCTTTCGGTTTTGAATGGAATACTTGTGAAACTCTGCATAACAAGGGCTATCAGTACCGAGGATGTCGAACCCTGCGAAGGTCATCTTAATTTATAAACGCCGCCTTTCGGTCCGACCGCCCAAACTGATTTGTCGTCTTCTTCTGCGGCGACGGCATTTAATTCTTCGTCACCAAATTTAGTCCAGGTTTTGCCGCCATCGCGTGTTATATCCGAGCCATTTGTACCCACGGCGATGATCGTCTTTTTATCAACGTAGGTCACGCTCGAGCGAAAGCCAGAAAGACCACTGCCTAATTTCCAGGTTTTTCCCGCGTCTGTAGTAAAAGCAAGGTTACTATTTATCTCATTTGGCTTTTCGTAATTGCCACCGACGATAACACCATTGTTTATTCCGTATCTCGCGATCGAAAATATGCCGCTGCCCGCCGAACCTTTTACTATCGGCGTTTGCGATGAGGTCCAACGATACTTGCCTAAACCCTCAGAAGAGAATAGCCGCCCGTAAGAACCGGC
Organism: Pyrinomonadales bacterium; assembly: GCA_038245555.1. Classification (GTDB taxonomy): domain Bacteria; phylum Acidobacteriota; class Blastocatellia; order Pyrinomonadales; family Pyrinomonadaceae; genus OLB17. The sequence continues at coordinate 21,056 of JBBRSH010000029.1, forward strand.
TAAGACTCGTGCGTCGTTGCCACCAGTCACAATGTAGGTCTCAAATCCAGGGGCTGTGATAAGGCACGTGCCGCTAGCGGCAAAAGCAGCCTCACCGGTTATAGCGTCGGGGGCATTCAGCTTTGTATTAACCTCCCACTTCTCGCCTCCATTCGAGGTCGAGATAAGCAGAAATTTGCCGTCGACCGGGTCGCTCATCGCGATACACGAGTGCTCGTCAAAACAAGCAATGGCGTCAAAGAATGCTTTTTCATTCGTGTTTCGGAACTGCTCCTTCCACGATTTACCGCCGTCCATCGTTTTATAGATCCGTGAAGATTCGCCGTTGCCGATGCTGAGGATGTAAGCCGTAAATTTGTCGAAAGCCTCGATGTCGCGAAAATCTAGTTTTTCGGCGCCGGGGACCGTCATTACGGACCATTTTTTGCCGCCGTCGATCGTGCGGATAACAATCCCGCCGGTACCGCTTGCCCAGACAACCTTCTTATTGACGACTGACAGCCCACGAAAGGAGGCGGTTGTGTCAACCGATTGTTTTACCCACTGAGCGGATACAGAACTAAAAAGTGCGCAGGTGGCTGCGCACATTATCAAAGTTAGCTTTGCGACATTCATGTCTGAGATTCTACCCGAAAATCACTTATGCTGAAACTCGGGTGCCCCCAATGCGAGGGCGACCAATTGGCGACTAAGGGCTTTCGCCGAGGCGTCGGCAGTCGGCGGCGGAGCGAGGCTCGACGCCCCAGTTGGTATTATCACCGCTGGCGGCGGTGATTTGCCAAAGTCGACCGCCAATTTTTCGAGTGCAGCCCGTGTCTTATCTGAGATCTCGCCGATGATCAGGGCCTTCGCGATCTGGTCGGCCGATTTGGAGTGGTCGGTGACTGAGCCGATCAATTTTGACGCGTCGAGGGTTGTACCCTTGATCTGGTTCATCGTCAGCGCGGTTGCGAAATTAAATCGGGCGATCAGATCATTGTTCGAAAGCCACTCGCTGCTCATGTCGGGATAGCCATCAGGCGTAATGCGGCCGAAAACTGGCTGGCCCATCCGTGTGATCCAGTCGAGGATAGGTCGATTTGCGTCCGTTTCGGCGTTGGAAATGCGGAGAGCTGAGGCGACAAATTCAAAGGGCGTCTTAACCTTTGTTCGATAGTTGGCAGTATTGTAGAACGCCGGAGACGCAATTATGCTTTTTAGCATTTCAACGATCGAGCCGTCCGAAGCGAGAAATGCCTTTGCCGCTTTGTCGACAACGATGGCCGGCGGATTGTCCCCTAATAATCGACGTGCCATTTTGGTCGCGATAAACTTGGCGGTCGCGGGACTCTTGGCCAGGATATCGAGTACGCGTTCTCCGTCTGATATGCCGCCGCCGGCGGGAATCCTAACACCTAAGACGGTCTTTTCACCGTTGTCGTGGTTGTACGGATTGTAGACAAACAGCCCTTCTTCGTTCGGCTTACGAATGCCCCATCCGGTAAAGCAGCGAGCAACTTCCTGCACGTCCTTTTGGGTGTAGCCACCGTCCACACCAAGCGTGTGCAGTTCCATCAGCTCACGTGCATAGTTTTCGTTAATACCGCCCGATTTTCGGGCCGGTTTTTCCTTTGTCGCCGGGAATTCACGAAGCATGCTCGACTGCCAGTTGTCCAGATAAAACAGCATCGCCGGTGAATGAGCAGTCGCTCCGAGCAGGTCGCGAAAACGCCCCATTGCGAAAGGCCGAATAGTCTCTCGGTCAAAGGCCGTCAGCATCCATCGCGTCGCGTCTTTTTGACCGTAGATGCTAAAGTGATTTTCCCAAAAATCGACCATAACCTCGTTCAGCTGCCGCTGGCTATAAACCGCCCGCAGCAATTTAGCCCGCTGAAGTTCTGTGATCACCATTTGAGGATTCTTCGGCGTTGGCGTTGGAGATGGCTTCGCTGCGGGGGTTGGTGACGGCGAAGGCTTCACATCCATTGAGCTTGCCATATCCGTCATCGAGGTTGCTTTTGTCATGTCGGCCGATGCTTCCATTTTGTCTTCCATCGCGACGGTCTTCAATGGTACGGCAGGCGTCGGGCTCGGCGTCGGTGTAGGAGGAGGTTTTGGCGGATTATACTGCTCAGCAAGCGCCGGTGTCGACAGATTAAGAGTCGACAGCCTGTCCAGACGCTTCTGCAACGCCGAGTCGTCAATGTTGTCAGGATCTAACTGCTCGGCGATAAAGGCGTCAACGCCTATTTTTTTCACACGCTCCAGATCACCTGGCCGAGCCCCAAAAGTCAGTCGCGAGATCACCTGTACCACCCGCTGATCCGGCGTTAACACGACTCCTGCCTCACTAGGCAAAAAAGATGCCGCGACCGCTGCCTCAGGCAGCGTGACGAGCATCAAACCCGCTAGCAACGAAAGGAAATAACGAAATCCGTAAAATACTGCGTAACGCATCGACAAAACCCTCCGACAAGTAATATATGTCGTTTTAGCTTATAAGCAAAGACTTTGATATATCGCTGCAGCCAGACGATGCCTGCGATTAGTAGATCATCCGAGTTTTGATCGTGCCGTTTATGTCCTTAAGCAACTCAAACGCCTCTTTTGAGAGTTTTGAGTCGAGGTCGAGTATCACGTAACCGATCTCATCGTTGGTTTTTAGGTATTGGCCGACAATGTTGATCCCGTGGCTCGAAAGCCGCGAGTTGATCTCGCCGAGGACGCCGGGGATATTCTTGTGAATATGCAAAATGCGATGCGTTCCGGTCTGGGGCGGGAGATTAACGGAGGGTACGGTATGAGAACCTTCGCTGGTCCCGAATTCAAGATACTTAATCAGTTTTGCGGTTACGTCGAGGCCGATATTTGCCTGAGCTTCTTCGGTCGAGCCTCCGATATGCGGCGTCAGGATCACGTTTGGCAGATTTTGAAGAACGGTTTCAAACCGATCTCCATTTTTTTCGGGTTCGACCGGGAAAACATCGACTGCGGCTCCGCCAACGATTCCTTGATCCAAGGCGTTCTTTAAGGCATCGAGGTCAACGACATCCCCGCGGCTATGGTTGATCAAAATACTCCCTTTTGGAAGATGTTTGAGGGACTCAGCATTGATCATGTTTCGCGTAGTCGAGTCCGACGGGACATGAAGTGTAACGATGTTCGACTTTTGCAGGAGTTCGCCGAGGTCACGGATCTGCCGAGCATTGCCAAGAGGGAGCTTGGTAGCGATGTCATAGTAGAGAACGTGCATCCCCATTGCCTCAGCCATAGTCGAGACCTGCGAACCAATGTTACCGTACCCGATGATGCCCAAAGTCTTGCCGCGAAGTTCAAAGCTGTCCTTAGCATCCTTCAGCCACTCGCCCCGATGTGCCGCCGCGTTTTTATCGGATATTTTGCGAATCAACATCACGCACAGGCCGATGATCAATTCGGCCACCGAGCGCGTATTAGCATGCGGCGCGTTAAAGACCGCGACGCCCTTCTCAGTCGCCGCCTTCAGATCGACCTGATTAACGCCGATGCAAAAACACCCGATCGCGATCAGTTTGTCCGCCGCGTCGATTATGTTCCGCGTTATGTGCGTCTTTGACCGAATCCCAAGTAAATGTACGCCTTTTACGGCTTCGATTAACTCGTTTTCGCTCAAAGCCCCGTTCATACGTCGGACTTCGAGGTAGCCACTTTGATTCAACTCTTCAACGGCCGAGTCCGAGATGTTCTCAAGGAGAAGGATCTTGATCTTGTTGCGCGGGTATGATGTTGGTGCGGCTTTCATAAAAAGGCTAAGTATAGCAAAAACATCTTAAGGTACTTATCCGTTCAGTGGCCGCGATTTTTCTTGAGTTCACTCCAGAACGTTTCGACGTTCGATCGATCGACGATCTGTGTTGGGAAGATAGCTTTTTTGTCAGTCGGGATCGTTGAGATGTCGCCACGCAGAATGGTGACTATTCGGATCACGGCGTCTTTTGTGAACCCATATGGTTGCTGGGCCACCGTTGCGAAAACGCTGCCGTCCTTAACTGCCTGTAGGGTCTGATCGTCTTCGTCAAATCCAACGATCTTTACCTTGCCGAGTTTTCCTGCGTCCTTTGCCGCGTTGACGATCGCGGGCGTGTTGTAGCTCCACAGACCAACCATGCCGGCGATATCGGGGTATTTGGTGAATGTGTCGGCGGCGTTCATTTTTGCTTTGGCCGAATCGGCCTCGTCTGTTCGAACGTCGATTATTTCGATATTGCCGCCCTCGATCCCTTTCTTTAGACCGTTGAGCCGCTCGACGGCGTTTTGGGCATCGCTGCGGCCGACAAAAACCATGATCTTTCCACCGCCGGGCAGGGCTTTTTTGACGGATTCGCCGGCCATCTTGCCGGCGTCGGTATCGTCGGAGCCGACATACATCACGCGGTTCGATCGGGGAGCGTCGGCCCCAAGCGTGAAGAGCAGCGTTCGGGCAGCAACGCTGTTTAGCATATCCTGCTGGTTCTCGACATCGAGCGGGCTGACCATGACGCCATCGACGCCGCGAGCCAGCAGGTCGTCGATCAGGGCCCGTTGGGCGGCCGCCGTGCCCTCGGGCAGCATTCTAAAATCGAGGTCGACATTGCCGAGCTCTTTCGCCGCATCATCGCCGCCTTTTCGGGCGATCGCCCACCAATCGGAACTGTTGTTGGTGACGATCGCGATCTTCAGCCTTTTGACCGATGGATTTTCCTGCTTCGGACCGCTGCCGCAGCCGGTCAATAGCGATATAAGCCAGACAATGATGATGGAAATGACTGTAGTTGTTTTCATTTGTCTATATTTAATAGTGTCAGCGCCATTTGATGGTCCGGATCATTAGCCAGGACCTTGGCGATCAGGTTTTCAGCGCCCGTCAATTGACCAAGGCCGTAATACGCCTGGGCCTGTAAGAACATCGCCTTTGTTAGCTGGCGTTTTTGGATATCATCGTCAAACAATCGCATCGACGGCAGGGAAGTCGCGAAATAGTCGATCTTCGCCTCGGCCTTTTCCAGATCTTGGGCGTATTTTAATAATTCGTTAAGGCAGTCTTCAGCCTCGTCGAGCCGCCCAAGCTTTTTCAATGAAAGGGCAGAGAAAAGCGTCATTTCGGAAAAAGCAGTCACGCTCATTTCCTGAAAATCTCCCTTCCTTTGGGCAGAAGCCGTCCAGTGATCCACGGCCTTTCGCCGATCTCCCAACGTGTCTTCGACAATACCGAGCCAGTAAAAAATATCGGCTTTGTTAGCGAGAAAATGATGGGTTTCTGAAAGGTTTTGCGGCGGTGCGAGACATTGCAGGAAATGGTTCCGTGCGCTATCGAGATCGCCGCTTCCCAGTTGTTGCCTGCCGAGGAGCAGATTTGCAGTGACAAATTGCTGCAAGACCCGGCCCTCGCCGCCCTCCCAAGGCTGAAATTTTCTGTGAGCGAAAATATCGAGGGCTTTTTCGGGATGGTTCAGCTGATTGTAGATCGTACAAATTTCGATAGTAAGGTCGTCTCGCTGCTCGACCAGGTTTGCATGTTTTTCGAGCTCAGCCAAACGCACGTCAGACGCGGTGCCGACACGCTTCCAAAGCTGGTCGCGTTCAAACAGTAAGCGGGCGTTCTTGTCCCCGGAAAAGGCCTTTTCGTCGGCATCCAAAGCCTTTGCCGAGTCTCGTTCGAAGTTGAAATATGCGATCGCAAGGTTTCGCCACACCGTTGAAAATGAGCTATCGATGGATGTACTTAATTCCCACAGTCGTACGGCATCAGCGTAACGTTTGCGGTCGTAGTAGAGATCGCCGAGATAATACGGAGCGAGAGCGTCGTCCGGATTTTCGCGCATCGCGCATTCGAGAATTACGATCTCCTCTAGGCGATTAGGAAAACAATACTGTGGGTCTTCGTCTGCGGCCCGTGCGAATGCCCTCGCCGCAGATGCCGGATCTCCGATCTTCGTAAAAAGCCATCCGAGCGTATAGTGGCAAAGCGGCGATGCTCCGAGGTCCAGTGTGGCCAGATCATTCCTTTTTTCTGTATATACGGAAGTCAGAAGCCCGATGGCCTCGCCGTATAGACCTGCGGCCGAAAAATTATGTGCAATGTCCAGCCGGGTTTGCAGGTCACACGCGGTTTGGCGTGTAAAAAGGTATGTTGCCCAATGGTCAAGAGGGTCGGCCGCCAGAACCTCCTTAAGTATTTTTTCCGCAGCCGGATCATTTCCTGATTTCTGAAATACTAATGCCTGTAGGCATTTGGCAGAGAAATTTTGGCTGTTTGCGGCCAGAGCCTTTTCCAGATGAAACAGGGCCTTTTCCCAATTTTGCTTACGGCAATCCATTTCGGCCAATGCAAAGTACGCGGCTCCGGCAGTTGCCTCGATCCAGGTAGCTTTGTAGAAAGACCCGTACGAGCGTTCGTATAGCTGTCGGTCTGGACCCGGATGTGCATCGAGTTGAAAGCGTAGCGTCAGTCCTAAATTGTAGAACGGTTCGCCGGTCGGCGGATTTGGGTTTAGTTTTGTCAGCCTCTCGATCGCGTTTTCAAACCGCTCTACCGCCGCCGAAAACTCGCCTCGCCGCAGCGACAAAAGGCCGAGAGCATTGTTGCATCGCGAATCGAGCGGATCGCGTTGGACGCCCTCAAGCCAATATATCTCCGGGACCCGGGTTGCGTGGCGGTACTGATCGAGATGAGACCCGATCAAAAAAAGTTCCTCGACGTTCGAGATCTCTGCTGGCAGCAAGGGTTCGGTGGCGGGTTGAATAGTAGCCGACGTCTCGGTGTTGGACGGCTGATATGCGATCAATTCTCGGCCGTTCTTGTCGTACACGGTTGCCCGAAGATCGTCGATACTTACTGACTCGTCATTTGCAAGCTCGACCAACAGCGGAGCATCCGGTGAGATATCGACAGTCCATTCTAAAGTCCGGCCATCAAGTTCCACACAAAGTTTCGCATCTTCAAAAACCCGCGTTACGGACACGCCGACACGGATCGTTTTGCCCTCCGTAACAGAAATAGCGACGTCAAGATTTGCCTTTCGCGGGACGCCGATCTTGCCTATCCCGTACCAGTATTGACTCCAAGACCTCGTTTCCCACGGCTCGAGAAAGCTAAAATCGGGCTGATTGTCTGTAAACACGCCGGCCATCAACTCGATGTACGGAGCTTCGTCATCGGATAAATTGCGGTTCCAGCTGTAGCCAAAATCGTGATTTCCCCAAGTCCACTGTTTTTTTCCCGGCGAGATGTGATGGTCCGCGATGTGGACGATCCCCGCATCGGCCCAATGGTCGTATCCGCCAAAAAAATCTTCGTTCGAGCCGACACACATATATGAGGTCGGTACGGGGATGTTTGCATACCACGACAGGTCGTCAGGAGAATAATCTGGAATCCTCGGATCCGGTTGTCCGCAGTGGGGCGGAACAAATTTTGCCGGCACCTCGTCTGTAGGCACGCCGCTTAGGGCACGTTCCGCGTAATTAACGCCGTAATAGTGCCCACTGCAATGCGGATATGAACTCAATGCTCGCTTGGCGTGATCGGCTATCGTAGTTACATCAGTCGGGAAGAATGACTGGTAGCCCTCGTGGACCTTCGTGGCAACATTCGCCCACCACAGAAAGGTCTGGCGTAATTGTGTTCGATTTGTAACTCTCGCTTTTAGCTCGACGTAGGCCGTATCGGGCCCAAGGCAAACGCCGTGCATGCCCTTCATACGCGACATCGGTTCGTGGTCACCGAGCCAAACCGTCTTCGACCCGTCGTCGTGTTCCTCGAAAGCGACGCTGACCGGCAAAAAGGTGCCCGGGCGATGATGCTGCGGCCAGTTGAATTCGATGCCGCCAGAGATCCAGCTGCCCGCGAGGCCGACCAATGCAGGCTTTATGACGGTTTGGCGGTAGATCAGGTCGTAGTCATTCGAACGGTCGTAGATGGCATGTATCCGCCCACCGATCTCAGGCAGGATCATTACTGTCAGATACGGGTTCTCAATAAAGATAGCCTGCCATTCCCGGTCGATCTTTGTTTCCGAGATGCGGTCGGTAAAAGGCAACGGATATATCACTCCGCTGCTTCCCTGATAGACCCGTTTCTCCAAAAACATTGGATGCTTGTCGGGAAGGTCGGGCATATAGGTGGGGATCACCACCTGCTCGCGCCAAAATTTCACAGTATCCGCCATAGTCTGATCAAGATCCCGGCCAAACCAGCTTATTCGCCAGTCTTGTTTCGTAAAGAATATCTCTCAAAATGAATATGCCAGTTTTCAGAGTTTCTGAAAACTGGCAGATGATCCTTAAACGCATACTACGTTCTTACATGTGTATCGTCAGGTCGTGCACACCTTCTGCGGCTTCCATCACGCTTTCCGAGACCGTCGGGTGAGCATGCATGATGCGGCCGAGTTCGTCGGCGGTGGTTTCGAGGGCCATGCCGACGCAGGCTTCGGCGAGCAACTCGGTCGCGTGCGGTCCGATGATGTGGACGCCGAGGACCTCGTCATATTTCTTCTCGGCGACGATCTTTACAAAGCCATCGGTCTCGCCGAGAATGCGGGCTTTGCCGGAAGCTGAGAAGGGAAATTTGCCTACTTTTACGTCGTAGCCTTCGGCTTTGGCTTTTTCTTCGGTCAGGCCAACACTGGCAACTTCGGGGTCACAGTAGGTGCAGTTTGGAACGAGACGCTGGTTGATCGGCTCGACCTTTTTCCCGGCGATCTTTTCGACGACAAGAATGCCTTCCTTCGACGCGAGGTGGGCGAGCCACGCGGTGTCGATGACATCTCCAATGGCGTAAACATTCGGTTCGTTGGTCTCGCAATATTCGTTGACCTTGATCGTGCCGCGCGGGTTTACCACGACCTTGGTGTTTTCAAGCCCGATGCCTTCGATCAGCGGCATCCGGCCCACTGCGACGAGGAGCATTTCTGCCTCGAAAGTTACGGCGTCACCCTTGGCATTTTTGCCGGAGACTTTAACGCTTTTCTTGCCCTTTTCCAGTTTGTCGAGCTTGATCCCGGTCTCGCATTTAATACCCTGCTTTTTGAACGAGCGTGCAAGTTCTTTCGAAACATCCGCGTCCTCGATCGGGACGATCCTATCCAGCAGTTCGACGACAGTCGTATCGCAGCCAAATCGTGCGTAAACACTGGCAAATTCGACGCCGACCGCGCCCGATCCCATAACGACCATCGACTTGGGAACCTTTTCGAGTTCCAGAATGTGATCCGAATTCACGACCTGCTTGCCGTCCGTCTCAAATCCGGGGATCGGACGAACGACCGAGCCGGTCGCGATGATAACGTTTTTGGTTTCAATGATCTCTTTTTTGCCGTCAGCGAGAGCCACCTCGACCTTGCCTTTTCCAACGATCTTTCCAAAGCCGTTAAAGATAGTGGCCTTGTTCTTTTTCATCAGATACGTCACGCCGGCGGAGTTTTTCGCGACCACGTCGGATTTGTATTTTTGCACCCCGGTCCAGTCAAAGCTCAAACCTGAGACTTTCAGGCCGTAATTCTCAAAATGCGAAGCCTTTTCGTAAAGGTGAGCCGCGTTTAGCAAGGCCTTGGTGGGAATGCAACCGCGCAGGCCGCAGGTGCCGCCGAGGCGGGCGTCTTTTTCCTTTTCGATAATTGCTACTTTTAATCCGAGCTGTCCGGCCCTTACTGCGGCAACATAGCCGCCTGGTCCCGATCCTATAATTGTTATGTCAAATTGTTCAGCCAATTCTTTAACCTCTAGTTAATAAATATAATTACAATGATTTCATTATAGGAGTTTCGATAGCTCCAAGCTAGTGAGTCGTCCCCAAAACGCGGTAAACTGAACTCAATATGATCCATTCAGAGGAATTTCTCGCGATCGTAAATGATGCAATGGAGCGAGTTCGCGAAATTACCGTACAACAGGCCATAGAAAGAGTCGCCAGCGGAGCGAAACTGATCGATGTTCGCGAAGACAAAGAGTTTGAAACCGCGCATGCACGGGAAGCAAAACACATGGGACGCGGCATAATCGATCGCGACATTGTTCAGACGTTTCCCGACAAGGATACCGAGATGGTACTGTACTGCGGCGGTGGTTATCGCTCAGCACTGGCCGCGAACAACCTTCAGAAGATGGGTTATACCAATGTTTGGTCTATGGCGGGAGGTTGGCACGCATGGGAAGAGGCTGGAGCTCCGGTTGAGGTGCCGATGCCGTTTTAAAAAAATGAACGACGATATTGAAAAACGAAGGGAACGGGTACGCGAACTACAGGCCGAATTCGCGGCTCGAGGCGATTCAACGGGCTGGTTCGATGCTTTGTACAAAGAAGCAGCGGGAGATAACGAAGTGATCCCGTGGGCCGATCTGGAACCAAACCGCTACTTTCAGGCGTGGGCCAACAAGACCGGCCTTCGGGGCCGCGGCAAAAGTGCTCTTGTCGTGGGTTGCGGACTCGGCGATGATGCCAACTTCTTGCACGATCTCGGATTCAATGTGACGGCGTTCGACATTTCGCCGACGGCCATTGAGTGGGCAAAAAAGCTTTATCATGACGCTGACATTCGATTTGAGACGGCCGACCTATTTCAGCCATTTCGTGGTTGGCTTGGTGCGTTCGATTTTGTTCTTGAGATCTATACGATACAGCCGCTTCCTCTTGAAATGCGGCCGCAGGTGGTGGATGCCATCGCTGCATTCGTTGGTGAGGACGGAACTCTCGTGGTCGTTACTCGCGGCCGGGGAGACGACGAGGAACCGGACATTATGCCGTGGCCGATGTCGCAACGGGACCTTTCGCGATTTGAAAAGAATGGCCTCGAACGGGTTGGTTTTATCGAAATGCCGCCCGAGGAGGATAATGAGCCGCCACGTTTCGTCGTAGAGTACAAAAAAGTGTGAGGTTATAATAATTATTATGAACTTTAAACAGTTTTACCTGGGATGTCTGGCCCACGCTTCCTATTACATCGGTTCAGACGGCGAGGCAGCGGTCATCGATCCGCAGCGGGACGTCCAGCAATATGTCGATGAGGCAGCAGCTAATGGGCAAAAGATCAAGTACGTGATCGAAACCCATTCACATGCAGATTTTGTAAGCGGGCACGTCGAACTTGCAGCGAAAACTGGAGCTGAGATCATTTATGGACAGCGTGCGGCCACGCAGTTTCCAACTCACAAGGTGAAGGATGCTGACGAGCTATATGTAGGGAAGATAAAACTACGATTTCTGGAAACACCCGGCCACACGCCCGAAAGCATTACGATCGTTGCTCAGGATGGCGAGGACGAAGCCGCTGCGCTGAAGATGTTCACGGGCGACACGCTTTTCATCGGTGATGTCGGCCGTCCTGACCTTATCGGCTCCAAGGGGTTTACCGCTCAGCAAATGGGCGAAATGCTTTATGATTCGCTCCACAATCGTGTTCTCGCGTATCCCGATGAGACCGAAGTGTATCCTGCCCACGGGGCGGGTTCGCTTTGTGGAAAGTCGCTGTCAAAAGAGACTTGGTCGACGCTTGGCAACCAGCGAAAATTCAACTACGCTCTTCAACCGATGAGCAAGGAAGAGTTCGTTAAACTGGTCGCGTCCGATCAACCAGAAGTACCTGCATATTTTCCTCAAAGTGCCGCGAAAAACCTCGAAGGTTCCAGTGCTCTTGCCGAGATCGCAAAACCAAAGGAATTATCAGCGGCTGACGTCCTTGCATTTGATGGTGTCGTCGTTGATATTCGCCCGGTGGTGGAATATGGAAAGCGGCATATTCCGAACTCCATCAATATCGGGCTTGGCGGCCAATTCGCCACTTGGGCAGGGTCACTAATTCCGATCGGTACATCGATAGCAATAGTTGCCGATAGCGAGGATCAAGTTGAGGAAGCTGTCACACGGTCGGCTCGTGTCGGCCACGACACCGTCACGAGTTTTATTCTGCTCGAAAAATACCAAGGAGAATTGAGTTCCGTCGAACAGGTACCGGTCGAAGAAGTGAATGAGCTAACCCAGACCGAGAAATACCTGCAATTCGTGGACGTACGTCGTCCGGGCGAGTATAACGCTGGCCATGCGCTGCGGTCTGTAAACATTTCGCTGGATAAGCTTGCGGCTGATGTCGACCAACTCGACCCAAGCGTGCCAACCTATGTTATTTGCCAGGGCGGATATAGATCGAGTCTTGGTACGAGCATTCTTGAAAATGCGGGATTTCGAAAGATCTACAATGTCACGGGCGGAACCGCTGCCTGGAGCGGGGCAAATTTACCGGTAGAAGCGGCGGCCTAGGAATCGGCTCGGTCGTTTGGAAGCCGATCACAGTTCCTTTTGCGCGAGTTTGCTCCAATGCCGGGTCCGATTTCGATGGTAATCGGGTGACGACGTTGCGGACTGAATGGCTTCATTAAAGACCTCTCTCGCACGCTCGGTTTCACCCCGGGCTTTTAGAGCTTTACCCAGATAGTAAAGGCCCTCGACATCCGCTGAACGTCGATCCGCGAATTTCTCGAGCGCGTTGCACGCCTCGTCCAGCATATTTGCGGAAAGGTATGTAGCTCCGACCTCTCTCCATATTTCGCTCAACGCGTGCTTATCATTCTGCTCCAACACCACCGCAAAATGATCGAGAGATGCCTGCAGATCACCCTTGTTCCTTGCAAGTTTGCCGAGTTCGTAATTTGCGTCGATCTCATCTGGATCGATCTCAACCGCCTTGTTTAGGTGGTCAAGTGCCTTTGCCTCCTGTCGTCGCCCAAGATAGATCATTCCCAGCTGAACGTGAGCATCGGCGTCTTTTGGATTTACGGTCGCGTTATGGAGAAACCGTCTGAAATTCTGACGTTGGTGAAAGGAGTTTCCGAAACCGCGAGCCTCGCGGCTCAAAAAACCGCCGAAGTAAAGTACCACCATAATTATTAGGAACGGCGAAAACAGGTGCGGTGCGACAAAGCGGAAAACATACATCCCCAGCGGAAACGCTAAAGACGATAGAATTACGATAAACACAGCTGTGACATAATTGATGCCTAACACGATCCTGACGCCAAATATTGTGAGCGCCCCGAAAAATAGGCCGCTCAGAAGCCACATCAGCAAAAAGACAGAGCCATCTACCGGCTGGCCAACAAGAGCAATTCCGACGATCGTGAAAGGTAGATGACCCGCAACCCATGCCGTAGTCGTGCAAGCGGTGAGCGGCATATAGTCGTTGCGTAAATTAGTGTTTGTGTAGGCCGTCGCACCCAGAAGACGTGTCGCCAAGAGCAATCCAGGAACGAAAAATAGCAAGAGAACTATAAGGGGTGATATAAAATTGGACTCGAACGAAAAGAAATACAGAACGTTTCTTCCGATCAAAGGGAATGGCCTGCGACGCATTTGATCTTCAATATTCACTTTGGAAAGATACCGGGCCTCATCCTGTTGAGCCTGGGTCAGGTGCCCCTTGTCGGCAGATCCATCATCGAAATTCGACCTTTGCGCAAATTCGTCAAACTTCGTGACCGCATATTCTTGGGCTATTCGCGACGTAACTCCGTATTGAAACGCGAACGATACCACCAGCATTGTAACGGTTGCAACCAGCCAGCTGCCTGTATCCATGATGTCGCTCATGGTCGATGCCGGCTGAATATACAGCCGTAAAATCAGCTTAAGAGTGTCCATACTTGGATAGCGAATTTCGGAATCAGAACATTTTGTACCCTCATCGTAAGGTCTTAAAAGATCTAATGTCAAGATTCTTTTACAGACAGTTTTCGGGTAAAATTGAGATGCAATATCTTTGATGGGTGAGGGAATTTATAATGACTGAAGCTACGGAAAGATCCATAAAAACACGAGTTGAGACTGACTCCATGGGGCCGGTCGATGTGCCGGTCACGGCCTATTGGGGAGCACAGACCCAGCGCTCCCTGCTGCATTTTAATATCGGCTTCGACGTTATGCCGCGTGAGATCATTCGAGCTCTTGGCATCCTGAAAAAGGCGGCAGCGATCGTCAACTTTGATCTTGGCAAACTGTCAAAGGACAAATTAGATCTGATCATACAGGCTGCGGATGAGGTGATCGACGGAAAGCTCGATGAGCACTTTCCGCTTCGAGTGTGGCAGACCGGTTCGGGCACTCAGACCAATATGAACGCCAACGAAGTAATCTCGAACCGGGCGATCGAGATAGCCGGCGGGGAAATGGGTTCGAAGACGCCGGTTCATCCAAATGACGATGTAAATAAATCACAATCTTCCAATGATACCTTCCCAACCGCAATGTACATCGCCGCGGCGGAACGGCTCACGGCATTGATCTCGGAGGTCTGCAAAGTCCATGACGCGATCGATGCCAAGGCCCGAGAATTTGCCGAGGTGGTCAAGATCGGCCGAACGCACTTACAGGACGCGACTCCGATGACTGTCGGGCAGGAATTTGGCGGGTGGGCGAGTCTGGTTGGACGCGACGTCGATCGGCTACAGATGGTATTGCCCGGATTATTTGATCTCGCTATCGGCGGCACCGCAGTTGGAACTGGCCTGAATGCCCATCCCGAATTTGCCGAACGTGCGGCTGCGAAGATCGCCGAGTTGACGGGCTTGCCATTTAAGTCGCATCCGGACAAGTTTGCCGCATTATCGGCTCACGACGAAATAGTCTTCGCTTCCGGAGGCCTCAAAACTCTTGCCGGCAGCTTGATGAAGATCGCGAACGACATTCGCTGGCTTGCGTCCGGTCCGCGTTGCGGCATTGGAGAAATATCGCTACCTGAAAACGAACCGGGAAGTTCGATCATGCCGGGCAAGGTCAACCCGACACAGAGCGAAGCGATGACAATGGTGGCTGTTCAGGTCTTTGGAAATGATGCCGCGATAGGTTTTGCCGGTTCGCAGGGCAACTTTGAGCTAAATGTATTCAAGCCGGTAATGATCCACAACTTTCTGCATTCAGTTCGGCTCATCCACGATGCGTGCCACGGGTTTGTCGACTATTGCATTAGCGGCATAGAACTAAATCGCGACCAGATCGAGCATTACCTGCGAGATTCGCTAATGTTGGTAACGGCGCTTAACCAACACGTCGGCTACGACAACGCCGCGAAGATCGCTAAAAATGCCCATAAGAAGGGGACTTCGCTAAAAGAGTCGGCCGTTGAACTCGGACTGCTCACACCCGAACAATTCGACGAATGGGTCATCGCCGAGGATATGACCCATCCGTAAGTACGACGGCAATAGTAGCTTATGGAACTTTTCGTCAACCGCCGATCAACGTGGTTCGCGTAGCCGCCAAAGCCGTCAATCCCAGAAAGACCCCGCATGGAGCGGTCATATCACCCGAGGGAGCCCACCTGGCAGCGGGCATTCCGTGGATCATGACGGTTAGTGAGCCTTTAGCGATAAGATTTGGCGGCCCAACCGGCGGCGGCGGGATCGGAGGATGGATTAGCCCCGGCGGAGCACTGATGACTCCGCTGCAAACGACCTGACAGGCGACATGCGCCGCGGGCAGCATCTCGATCATTACCGGACCCATCGTCGGTGGAGGGCACGGTCCCGCAATTGGTGGTCCGATGACGCCGCTCGGGACAAGTAGATCGTGTGATATTGGGTCGCCTTTGCGTGCAGCAGGAAACATAAACTCTCCTTACTTTCTGGGAAACAGGTCCTTTCGGACGAACAGCTGTGTTTTCTCGATCGTAAATTCAGCCTTAAGAGTTTCCGTTTGTCCGACGATATTCTTCGAATTGACGATGAAAAAATCCGGTGCGTAGTCCGCCGGCTTTGCCTCAAAATTCTCAACCGTACTGCGTATGAACTGAACCGCGAGGGAAATATGGTTCACGGACTGATCCAAATATTCTTCGGGAGCAAGCGGGGCATAATACCAGTCCGAACGTTCCCGCAATGGAAGAGGAATGTTAAACTCACGCGCTAAGCTTCCATTTTGTTCGAGTTTTGTGCCTAGCGGCATAACTCGAACGTTTACGGGCATCGACGGAAGTGGCGGGATTCCCCTCAGAACAAACGCCGTGGCCGGCTCTCGGAGGCAGAGGTAAAAAGATTTGGTCTCTGCCGACGCGGTTCGGCTTGCCATATCGACCGAGGGATACGCGTCCAGGACATAGATGTCCCTGCCTCCGCTATTTCTCACAGAGTATTTCACGCGGATCCCACTCTCAGTCTTCGAGATCTCGCTTGTGAATTTCACGTCGCCAACAGGCATATCCATTTGATTTTCGTTTTCAGTACTCACGTTATTCACCTTTCTGTTTTCGCTACGCTTGGTCTTTTGTGCCTGAACATCCTCTCCGCCGCCACATCCAGCGGTATAAACCATGATAGACACGGCGATAAATAATAATTTCACCCTATAGATCCTGGTGGTTCGTTCGACGGGGAACTCCCCGCTCGTCGCGATACTGATTCTCCGGGCCTATCGCATTAAACTCTTCGTTTGTATCAAATCCATCGGTCCGCGGCGTTCCGTCATAGGTGCCATTTTCCTGGTGAACCGAGTGATTGAGTTCATGGAACAAGATCACGTCGCCCGGAGCCTTCGATGCGCTTGTCGGTGACGGCCAGTCTCCCGGGTTGTATTGAACATCTGATCCACCTGGGTTACCGGTACCAAGCAGTTGATTTCCACTCGCGTCATTCAGTGGGTTTCCACCGCCATCAAACACTGGCTGTCCGGCTGCGGTGGCGTTTTGGTAATCAGTGACCAGCCCTGTCCCGGGCTGTGCAAATGCGTTAACCGGATTTGCTGGCGGTACCAATGAGCGGATCGTCGTTGTTTGCCCGGTTGATTGGAGTTGGTTCAGTAGGTTTTGACCGGCAGGGGTCGTTCCCATTGTTGCCAGATCACTCAAGACGGCCTGCTGGTAGGCTTGGTTGCCCTGAACGACGATATTACCCATCTGATATGTTCCGTTCGGGTTGTGAACGATATTCTCCGGGGCATGTTGACCGGTAAGCGTCCGTCTCCTTCGGCCTCCGCCTCCGCCGGTCCGCGGGCGATCAAGAAAGCCGGGTTCGCCCGTATCGGCCCCCTCGGCGTCGAGTGGATCGTCGATTATCGCCGGTCCGGTCGGCGCCGCTGCTCCGCCCGAATTTATCATGGTCATAGGCCCCTGTATGGTGACGCCCGTCAAGTCGATCTTAACGAAACTGCCGCCGACCTTAAGTGTGATGCCTGTCAGAGCCTCGAGCGTGATCGCTCGGGCATTAAGCTCGACCGTTCCAGAAACGACTGTTTGTTGTTTGCTGCTGTAGCATTCAACAACATCGCCGACAACACCCTCGTTGCGTTTGCCCTCGATACCGACAAATTCGTCGGCCTTGACGTGGAAGTCATAATTGCCGCCCACGGTGATAGCCAGGTTACCGCCTGGTTTGTTATCGGATCGCACGCCAATCGATTCCTGCCGGTTGCCGCCGCAGGTTTCATACATCGACCCTTTTGCACGAAGGTCATAGCGTTTATTCGAGTGGACAAAGACCTGTTCCTTGTCTGCCTTGTCCTCGAAACGCAGTTCGTTGAAGCCCTTGCCATCGTCGGGACTTGTTCGCGTCTTTACGTACGATAGCGTTTTGAATTTTGGCAACTCATAGTGCGGCATCGTCGCAGGATTGTATACGGAGCCGGTTATGATCGGCTGGTCAGGGTCGCCTTCCATAAAGTCGACGATGACCTCCTGTCCGGTGCGCGGAATAAACATCGTGCCCCACTTATTTCCGGCAATACTTGTCGAAACGCGAAGCCAGCATGATGACGATGCATCGGTATTGCCGAGGCGGTCCCAGTGAAAGTGGACCTTTACGCGGCCAAATTTGTCGGTAAAAATCTCTTCTCCGGACGGCCCGACGACCACAGCGGTCTGACTACCCATGACTGTCGGTTTGGGTGTCTGACGCAGCGGCCGGAACGGAGCGTGGACATCGCCGTCCTTATCCTCATGCGGAATGCTCACGAAATTAACGAGATAGGCGTTGGTAACATCGTCGTCCGAAATATAGCCCGGTGTTTGAACCGCTTCGGTCTGGACGGTAACGAGGACGTGTTTACGATTATTCCGGCTAACTGGGTGGTCAGTCAGTTTGAATCTAAATCCAGCGGTCAATGTACAACAATCAGAAGTTCCGAAACTTGTTTTATAGATCGCATCGATCTCCTGCTGGCGAATATCAACGGTTCGCTGCCGATCATCGAAGACTTTTTGAAGAACACTCGCTTGTTCTCCGCCACCCGAGGTTATACCGTCGAAACGTTTCGCGTACTCTCCCGGGTAATCGTAGATCTCCAGATCCTGATTTCCGCCGATCGTAAACCGGCTGATATGTTGCCCCTCAAGCTGGTTGGTCGGAAGCTGGAAATTGTGATCTCGCAACGTAAATTTGCCGGTACGGACCTTATTGGAAACCTGCCAGGTAATTATTTGTCCCGACCACTCCGTCAACGACGAAATGTCGTTGGCAAAAGGCAATGTGGCTTTACCCGGACAATCCCGATGCGAAGACTCAACATTGCCGATGATCAGACGATGCGACGCCGCAGTGTGTTCGAAATAATAATAGATACCCTCTTCTTCCATCAGGCGAGAGGCAAAATTCCAGTCACTTTCGCGGTATTGGACGCAGTAGTTTCGGGGTTCAAAAGTGCCCTGCACTTCGAGGTCGAATTCGAAGCCATCGAGCACCTGTCTCAGAATGTCGGGAACCGACAAATTTTGGAAGATCCGGCTTTGCGAGACCTGTGTGAGCAGCCACACTTTGGGGACAATTTCGGCACGATACTTTGAAAAACGCTCGTTCCGGCTTCCCTGCGTGAAATCTACGCAGATGCCGTTAAAGAACCGGGTCGCTCCATCGGGCTGTTCGACCGAAACTACAAACTGCTGACCCAAAATACTCTGTGGGTCGACGAGAGTCGCTTCACTTCCAACTTCCGTTTCTTCGTGCAGGAGTTCGAGGTCGAAGCGAAACAGATGCGAGAGACTTTCGCGTGAACGTAGGCGTTTAATGAGCAAAAAGTCATCGGCCAATGGCGTCGTAAGTTTTAGTAATCTACCTTCCTGGGTCGTCGGCATATATTCTTAGTCGGGTTACCAATTCAATAATCCCATTTATAGACGCATGCGAACAAAAGATTTGCGGTCTATCACTAACGTGGCGACAGCCGTGGGTCATGCAAAGCACCATCTGCCCCGCGCCATGCGCTCGGATTCTGAAATTCTGAGATAATGTTGCCGTCGCGACCATAAACGACTATGGGGCCCTCCCAATCACCGAATTCGATCGCCGACTCTTCACAAAAAAACAGCCTGCATAC